>NZ_DASRTS010000026.1:0-53339 GCF_035655815.1 Lysobacter sp. | reverse complement strand
GTTCTTGACCTCGATGTACGGCACGGTGTGCGCGCCGCAGTCGCTGCCGAGCAGCAGGCTGTCGCACTGCGTGAAGTTGCGCACGTTCTCCGCGTTCGGGAGCACGCGCACCAGCCCGCGATAGGTGTTGTCCGAGCGGCCCGCGCTGATGCCCTTCGACACAATGGTCGAGCGCGTGTTCGCGCCGATGTGCACCATCTTGGTGCCGGTGTCGGCCTGCTGGCGGTTGTTGGTCAGCGCGACCGAATAGAATTCGCCGACGCTGCTTTCGCCCTTCAAAATGCAGCTCGGATATTTCCACGTGATCGCGCTGCCGGTCTCGACCTGCGTCCAACTGACCTTCGAGCGGTCGCCCGAGCAGAGCGCGCGCTTGGTGACGAAGTTGAAGATGCCGCCCTTGCCTTCGGCGTCGCCCGGATACCAGTTCTGGACGGTCGAGTATTTCACCTCGGCGTCCTCGTGCGCGAAGATCTCGACCACGGCGGCGTGCAGCTGGTTCTCGTCGCGCATCGGCGCGGTGCAGCCCTCGAGGTAGGACACGTACGCCTGTTCCTCGCAGATGATCAGCGTGCGTTCGAACTGGCCGGTGTGCCCGGCGTTGATGCGGAAGTACGTGCTCAGTTCCATCGGGCAACGAACGCCCTTCGGGATGAACACAAAGCTGCCGTCGGAGAAGACCGCCGAGTTCAGCGCGGCGAAGTAGTTGTCGCCGGTGGGCACCACGGTGCCCAGGTACTTCTTCACGAGTTCGGGATGTTCGCGGATCGCCTCGGACATCGAGCAGAAGATGATGCCCTTCTCGGCCAGTTCCTTGCGGAACGTGGTGCCCACGGACACCGAGTCGAATACCGCGTCCACCGCCACGCCGGCCAGCTTGGCGCGCTCGTGCAGCGGCACGCCTAGCTTCTCGTAGGTGTCCAGCAGTTCCTGCGGGACTTCGTCGAGCGAGGCGTACTTGGCCTTGGGCGCGGAGTAGTAACTCAGCGCCTGCAGGTCGATCGGGGCGATGTTGAGCTTGGCCCAGTGCGGCATCGGCATGGTCAGGAAGTGCCGGTACGCGGCCAGGCGCCATTCCGTCATCCATTCCGGCTCGCTCTTCTTGGCCGACAGGGCGCGGATGATGTCCTCGCTCAGGCCGGGCGGCAGGCTGTCGGATTCGATGTCCGTGACGAAGCCGGCCTCGTACTTGCGTCCGAGCTGCTCGTGGATCTCGCGGTTTTCAAGAATTTCGGTGGCCATGGGGGCTGCCTACTCGTTATGCCTGGGCCAGTCGCAGGTCGATGCGCCTGGCCGGTGATCCGGATGGAGGTGGGGGTGTCAGCATCTGCGCCAGCGTCACCTCGCGCAGGGCTTCGATCACCACATCGTTGATGCGTCGCCAGTTGGCGCGCACCCCGCACGACTGCTCGAGACCGCAGTTGCCGGTGTGGACGCTGCACTCGGTCATCCCGAGCGGGCCTTCCATCGCCTCGACGATCTCCAGCAGGCCGATGCCGTCGGCCGGACGCGCCAGCCGGTAGCCACCGTTGGCGCCGCGGAAGCCCTCGACCAGGCCGGCCTGGGCCAGGGGCTTGAGGACCTTGGCGACGGTCGTGGCTTCCAGGCCGGCACGTTCGGCCAGTTCCGACGCACTGAGCACGGCGGTGTCCTGGGCCAGCACGGTCATGACGACCGTGGCGTAATCGGTGAGCTTGGTGACGCGGAGCATACGGGGTGATCAGGTAATCCGTACCGGAATTGTACTGTTTCCGGGCGGCGGGGCCAAGGGTGGGCCTGTGCCCCGTTGGTTCCCGTTAGGTGGGGCCTTCGCGAGGCCGCCTGAAACGGCGCATTCGGCGAGCAGAGCTGGTGTGGCACCTGCGTGCGCCTCGTGTTCCGTGACGGACACGCGATGGCGGTGACCGGGCGATCCGTACAGAATGTCCGCTTTCCTTCCATCTGGACTCCTGCATGCCGCGCAAGATCGTCGCCCGTCGTTCCGCCATCCATGGCAACGGCGTTTTTGCTGTTGCCCCGATCGCCAAGGGCGAACGCGTCATCGAATACAAGGGCCGCCGCCGCACGCACGAGGAAGTCGATGCCGACGACTCCGGTGACGTGGAATCCGGCCACACCTTCCTGTTCACGCTCAACGACGAATACGTCATCGACGCGAACTACGAAGGCAACACCGCGCGCTGGATCAACCACAGTTGCTCGCCCAACTGCGAGGCGCTGCTGGAGGAAGACGAGGGCGACGACCGCACCCGCGACCGCGTCTTCATCGAGGCGATCCGCGACATCAAGCCGGGTGAGGAGCTGTTCTACAACTACGGCATCACCCTGGAAGAGAAGCACACGCCGGAGCTGAAGAAGATCTGGGAGTGCCGCTGCGGCTCGCGCAACTGCACCGGCACCATGCTGCAGCCGAAGAATCCCTCCAAGGCGAAGAAGGCCAGCAAGGCGGCCAAGTCGAAGCAGGGCGCGGGGAAGAAGGGCGGGTCGGCGAAGAAGGCTGGTGGCTCGAAGAAGACGGGCACGAAGAAGACGAGCGCCAGGAAGGCTGGCCCCAAGAAGGCCGGCGCCAGAAAGGCAGCCAAGCGGTAACGCATCGCTACACCGCCGTCGCCCACAGATGTCATCCCGCGAAGGCGGGGACCCAACCCTGCTTCATCACGCTCGACGGAAAACGGAGTTGAGTCTGTAAGCTGGATTCCCGCCTGCGCGGGAATGACGAGCAGGGCGTAGTCGGCCGCTGGAGCCAGCCGGGCAGGCATCGACAGCAGTCATTCCCGCGAAGGCGGGATCCAACGCAGGCTTCATCACGCACGCCGGAGAGCGGAATCGGGTCTGTGAGCCGGATTCCCGCCTGCGCGGGAACGACGAGCATGGCGTAGCAGCCCTCGGACCCAGCCCGAAGGCATGGACAACTGTCATTCCCGCGAAGGCGGGAATCCAGCCCTGGCCGCATCACGCTCGCCAAGGGAGCGGAATTGGCGCCCGTACCATCGGGCAATGGCAGGGCTGCCGCCTGATCGCCACACTGCGCCATGCGCTCCAAGGCGCACTCGTCCACACGTATCGCAGGAGTCCCCATGAGCGCCATCGAAGGCAAGGTCGCAATCGTCACCGGCGCTGCCAGCGGCATCGGCAAGGAGATCGCACTGGAGCTCGCCCGCGCTGGCGCGAATGTCGTCATCGCCGATCTGAACGTCCAGGGCGCGCAGGCCGTCGCCGCCGAGATCGAATCCGCCGGCGGGCGGGCGCTGGGCGTCGCGATGGACGTCACCGACGAAGCCGCGGTGGAAGCAGGCGTGCGGCAGGCGGTGGAGCGCTATGGCGGCGTGGACATCCTGGTCTCCAACGCCGGCATACAGATCGTCAATCCCATCGAGCAGTTCGCCTTCGCCGACTGGAAGAAGATGCTGGCGATCCATCTGGACGGCGCGTTCCTGACGACCAGGGCCGTGCTGCCGCACATGTACGCCGCCGGTAGCGACGGCAAGCCCCGCGGGGGCACCGTGATCTACATGGGCTCGGTGCACTCGCACCTGGCCTCGCCGCTGAAATCGGCCTACGTCACCGCCAAGCACGGCCTGCTGGGCCTGTCGCGCACGCTCGCCAAGGAAGGGGCGAAGCGCGGCGTGCGCAGCCATGTGGTGTGCCCCGGCTTCGTCCGGACACCGCTGGTGGACAAGCAGATCCCGGAGCAGGCGAAGGAACTGGGCATCAGCGAGGAAGAAGTGGTCAGCCGCGTGATGCTGGGCAATACGGTGGACGGCATCTTCACGACCGTCGAGGACGTGGCCCGGACGGTGCGCTTCCTCGCGGAATTCCCGACCGCCGCGCTGACCGGGCAGAGTTTCGTCGTCAGCCACGGCTGGCACATGCAGTGAGCGTGTAGCATCCGCCACCTGCCTGCGATGCGGGCGGGTGCGCAATGGTTGCCATGACCTATGCCATTCGGTGCGACGCGCTGCCGCGACTAGGCTGCGCTTCGCCCGGCGCCCGCGTGCCGAGCAGATTGTCTTCGCCCAGCACGGATCGCCGGAAGACGCGCTCATGCGCATTCACGGCGCTCCGCGCTGGCCACCATGGCCTGCCGAGTTCCGTTCGCCCGCATGCGTGTCTCGCTCACCCTGGCCATCCTGGCCGCCCTGTCCGCTCCCGCGTACGCCGTGGAGATCGACGGCCGCATCGACCCGGCCGAATGGCAGGGCGCGCGTCACGTCACCGACTTCCGCAAGGTGCAACCGCTGTCGCTGGAGCCGGGTTCGCTGCCGACCGAGGCCTGGATCCTGGCCACGCCGGAAGGGCTGGCGATCGCGTTCCGCAATCCGCAGCCGCCGCAGGTGCCGCGCACCCGGCAACGCGTGCAGCGTGACTTCGAGGAACAGGTCGACCGCGTCAACCTGATGATCGACTACGACGGCGACGGCCGCACCGGCTACAACTTCACCGTCTCCTCGACCGACGGCATCGCCGATGCCGTCATCACCAACGAGAACCAGTTCAACGACGACTGGGACGGCAACTGGCGCCACGCCGTCAGCGAGGACGAGGCCGGCTGGTCGGTCGAGATGCTGATCCCCTGGTACATCGCGCCGATGCGCGAAGGCGCCGACGGCAAGCGCACGGTGCGGATCTACCTGGATCGCGTGATCGGTTCGACCGGCGAGCGTTCGGCGTGGCCGGGCGCGAGCTTCACGCGGCCGCGTTTCCTGTCGGATTTCGCGCCGGTGGAGATGCCGCAGTACGACCAGTCGCTGTTGGCCATTACGCCGTACGTGTCCGGCCTGTACGACAACGTCGAGGGTAGCAGCGACTTCGACGGCGGCGCCGACATCTTCTGGAAGCCGAATGGCCAGTTCCAGCTGTCGGCCACGATCAATCCGGACTTCGGTCAGGTCGAGAGCGACGACCTGGTCGTCAACTTCGACGCCACCGAGATCTTCATCAGCGACAAGCGCCCGTTCTTCACCGAAAACCAGGGCATCTTCGAGTTCACCACGCCGTCGGACTACAGCCAGTTGCTCTACACGCGTCGCGTCGGCGGTCCCGCGGACGACGGCAACGGCGCGGGCGACATCACCGCGGCGGTGAAACTCAACGGCAGCATCGGTGCGACCAAGTACGGCGTGTTCGCCGCCGACGAGGCGGACGAAGTCGGTCGTACGTTCGGCGCGCTGCGCGTAGTGCGCGACATGAGCAAGCAGAACCTCGGCGCCATGCTCACGCGCGTCGACCGGCCGTTCCTCGATCGCACGGCGACCGTGCTGGGCGTGGACCACAACTGGCGCCCGACCCAGCGCGTCAGCGTGGAAACGCGCCTGATCGGCAGCCAGATCGACCAGTACGGCCGCACCGTCGACGACACCGGCGCGACTATGTGGGTCAACTACGAGATGGACCACGGCTGGCGCCAGCAGTGGCTGGCGATGCACTTCGGCAACGAGTTGGAGATCAACGACTTCGGCTATCTGCAGCGCGCCAGCACCAACTACCTCAACTGGCAGGTGATGCGCCGTTTCACCGACCTGCCGAAGGAATCGCGCTATGCGTCGAAGGACTGGCGCGTGCGCATCAGCGGCACAGACAACGACCACGGCGACCGCCTCAACCGCCAGTTGCGCATCAGCCGAGAAAGCGACCTGCGCAACGGAAGTTACGAGTACGCGCAGATCAACATCAACGGCTCGGGCGTGGACGACCTGCTGACCCGCGGCAATGGCGTGGTCAACAAGCCGTCCAACTTCAACACCTATTTCGAGTTCGAGCGCCCGCGCAAGGGCGACTGGGCCTGGGAGATGGAGTCGGAGATCTTCAGCGGCGGCCTGGCCGGCAACGACAAGATCGGCTACAACCTGCGCGTCCAGCCGACGTACTTCATCAGCGACGCCTTCAGCGTCTACCTGGGCGGTTACGTCGAGCGCATCCCCAGCTGGCTGGTGTGGCAGCAGGACAACCTGATCGGCGAGTTCCGCGAGGACATGCTGCAGCTCGACGCGGGCATGGACTGGACCATCACCAACAAGCAGGAACTGCGCGTCAAGCTGCAGGCGATCGGACTGGATGCCGAGCTGCAGCAGGCGTATCGTGTGGCGGCGAATGGCGACGCCATCGCGACGGACGAGGCGGTCGAGGATTTCAGCGTCCGCAACCTCGGCTTCCAGGTCCGCTACCGTTACGAGCTGGCGCCGCTGTCGTATCTGTACGTGGTGTACGGCCGCGGCGGCTTCGAACAGGAGCCGTTTGCCGAGGGGGCCGATCGCGCGCTGCGCGACAGCCTGGAACTGCGCAACGACGAACAGCTGATGGTGAAGCTGAGTTACCGGTTCGAGCTGTAACCACCGCCAGGGCGCGCGCCGCTCGCACGCGGCGCGTGTCGATACGACAGCCTCACGTCACGCGCGGCGACCACGCCCGCGACCACTCCACAGGCGTCAGGATGTCGAACAGGCCGTCGCGCCGCGTACGGCGGGCCAGCCGCAGCAGCGCGTCGTCGCGCGTGAGCAGCCACTGCGCGCCACTGGCGGCGGCCAGTTGCAGGAACTTCTGGTCGTCCGGATCGGCGCAGCGGGGCAGGGCGCATGCCGGCGCAGGTGCGTCCTCGACCATCGTCATCAGGTCGTCGTAGTCGGCAAGGCGCGCGACACGTGCGATCTCGTCCAGGCGCAGCACCGGATACGTCAGCACGCGCTGCCATTCGGCGCGGCACGGCGCATCGCCGATCGCGACGACGGCGCCGGATTGCAGCGCGGCACGCAGCGGATCCAGCACGGGATCGCCAAACGCCAGCAGGTCCAGGCACACGTTGGTGTCCAGGACGATGCGCGGCGGATGTCGTGGCGTCATCGAACGCAGAGGACGCGGCGGCTCACGGTGCGACTTCGCGCAGGTCCGCCGAAGCGATGTGCCAGGCGCGTTGCTCGGCGGTGGCGCCGTCCACGACGGTGCGGCTGAGCGTGTACGCGCCGACGAAACGCTGCTGGCGGCCGTCGGCATGCGTAGCGGTCAGCGCCACCGGCACCTCGATGTGGCGCTGGCCCGCGCCGGCATCGACTTCGCCGGGCGCCAGGATCTCCACCGACACGCCGGTGGTGTCGGCGAACCCGTCCGCAAACTGCTGCGGCGTCTGCCCGCTGGCACGCCCGTCGTCGCCCCACATGGCATGGGCACGGGCGAAGTCGCGACGGTTGATCGCCGCGTAGTAGTCGCGCAGGACGGCGACTGCGTCCTGCGGACCCGGTTCTGCCGGAGTTGCCGCATCCGGCGACGGGGCGGCTTCCCCCACCGAAGGATCGCCGGGCTGCGCCTCTTCGGGCGGAACGAGGATCGGATTGCCCTGTTCGTCCAGCAACGGGGCCACGGCCGGTTGCGGCGGGCCGACCTGACCCGGGCCGGGCTTGTCCGGCATGCCGGTGACGCTCCCGCGCGAACCTTCCGGCGAGGGCAGCGCCTCGGTGTCGCCGTCGCCCGATGCCGTCCGGCCCGGTGCATCCCGATCACCACAGGCGGCGAGGAAGGCGCACAGCGCCAGGGCTGCGAGGATGCGGGGTGCGTTCATCGTCACTGGTCCAGATGCACGACGACGGTGCCCTGCTCGATGCCGGTTGCGCCGATGCGGCGCGAGCCCAGCTTGTCGAGCAGGCTGTTGTCGAAGCGGTAGATCGGCTCCTCGCGCGAGTACTCGTCCAGCCAGGAGTTGAGCAGCGCCCGCGAGCTGGCGTTCATTGCACCGCCCAGCCCCGGCACGTTGACTTCCTCCAGTCGCGGCTCGGCCAGATGCAGCCCGCGCGTGCCGGGGTCGAAGCGCAATGCGCTGGTCAGGGCGAAATGGCCGGAGGGGCGGCTGCTGTCGCTGCCCAGCGCGCCCAGGCCCACGTCGAAGTCCACGCGCAGACGGTCGGAGCCCTGCGGGATCGTCAGCCGCGGGTTCATCAGCGTCAGCGACACCAGGCCACCGAGCTTGTCGTAGTGCTTGGGGAAGTTGCGGTCCAGCGAGTTCTGCAACTGCATCGGCGTAAAGCGGACTTCATCGCCGAGCAGGGCGCCCAGACCGTTGAGGGTGGAACAGGCCGCCAGTGCGAAAACGAGGGCGGCAGCGACGAGGAATTTTTGAAAGCGGCGCGGGTACATCCGGGGCTCCACGGGTATGCCGGGACGATACCCGCGCCGCATGAACAGGAACAGAAGTGCACCGCCGTCGCGACTGCGTGCCGGGACGGCGCACGAGGGACTGATGCTAGCGCCGGAATGTTGGCGGCGGGTGACGAGCCGACCGGCGGTCGCTCAGGCGCGCTGTTCCAGGGCGAGCCGCACGCCCAGCCCAATGAAGAGGGTGCCGGTGACGCGCTGCGTCCAGCGGCTGCCATGTGCCGCCACGCGCCGACCGAAACGCCCGGCCGTGAAGCTCAGCAGCAGGTCGTTGCACAGGCCGACCAGCGCGAGCAGTGCACCCAGCAGCAGGAACTGCAGCCACACCCAGCCGCGCTCCGGATGCACGAACTGCGGCAGGAACGCGAGGAAGAACAGCGCCACCTTCGGATTGAGCACGCCGGTCACGACCGAGCGCAGGTACACCTGCCGTGCCGATACGGTGGCGGCCGCGGGCGCGGTTTCTGCATCGCCGCCGCCGTTGCGCCAGGCCTTGATGCCCAGCCAGATCAGATAGGCCGCGCCCAGGTACTTGACCACCTCGAAGGCCATGGCAGAGGTCGCCAGCAGCGCCGAAAGGCCCAGGCCGGCGGCGATCGCATGCAGCAGCGTGGCGGTTTCCAGCCCCAGTCCGGCCTGGATGCCCCGCCGCGTGCCGCCGGTCATGCTCTGCGCGACGATCCAGGCCGTGCCCGGACCTGGCAGGATCACCAGGACGACGGCCGCGGCGAGGTAGGTGAGCAGCGTCTGCGTGTCGAACAGGTGCATGGCGGAAGTGCGGGCAGGGCGCTACAGGCTACGCGTCCTGTGCCGACGCGGCAGCACGCCCGGCACGATGTTGTGTTCTGCCTCAGGGCGATTTCGCGTCCGCCGCCGGCTTCTTCGGGCTGGAAGCTGGCCGACCACGCGGCTGCAGCGGCAACGGCGCAGGGGCCCGCTTCGCGCTGGCATAACGCGCGTAATCGCGATAGAGCGCCTGCACGGTTGGCGTGCCGTCCAGGTCGTGCGCGACGTTGCCGACCGTACGCGGTTTGAGTACCGCGAACCAGCGATGCGCACCGATGATGTCCCGGTCGGTCAGCGGCCGGCCTTTCGCATCGGTCGCGATCACCGACAGCGTGACCGCGTGGTTGACGTTGCCGCCGATGGCGTACAGCCGTCGCTTGTCGGCATCGATCTTGACCACCAGGTCGCAATGCAGCGCGGTTGAATCGCTGTTGCCGGTGCGCACGTCGGCGATGGAGGCGAAGGTGCTGTCGGCGCGCGCGGTGCACAGCAGGTCGCCGGCGGCAGGCGTCGCTTCGTGCAGGTCGTAGGCGACGAACAGATGCCCCGGATCCTGACCGTCCCGGGCGCGCACGGCGGCTCGTACGTAGTCGATGTGCCCGCCGCTGCGCCGGAACTGCGACGTCGACAGCCCGGCCTCGCACGCCAGCCACGAAATGAAGGCGGCCGACCACGGCATCGCCCAACCCGCTCCCTGCCAGCCGTAGTTGACGATGCTCTGCACACGCATCGCTTCTTCGCTGCCGGTCGCCGCCCAGTAGCCGGCGATGGTCGCGCTCACGGCCTCGTCGTCCTCCGTCAGGCCGAGGCGCGGCGCCTGGCGCAGTACGCGGCTGCCGATGGAGGCGTTGCTCGCCGGCGAGATGATGTCGACCACCCCGGAAGGTTGCGGCATGCGCGGCACGATGGTGGCCGGTTCCGACGCCAGGTCCAGCACCGGCATGCCGAAGTACGCCCACTCGGCGGTGGCCAGGTCGATCATGCGGGTGCGCGGGTCGCCCGGAACGGTCCTCGAAGGGCAGCTCTCCATCGCGATGCGGTAGCCGGCGGCGCGCGCCGGCACGTAGCTGTCGCCGACGCGGCGGTACATCGGCTCGAACGCATTGGGTCCCACCCGCACCATCATCGGCGGCGCCTGTTCGGCGTACAGGTATTCCACGCGCAGGGCTGGATCGGGAAACCCGCCCGGCCGGTTGAAGGCGGGGATGGAACGGCTGGCGTTGGGGCCCTGCTGCGCGATGGCGGAAGCACAGATCGGCGCCAACACCAGCGCGATGATGAAACTCCGTAAGCGCGATCGCATGGGCCGCTCCCTTTTGCCTGGGAGCAGCTTGCGCAGGCCCGCGTGAAGCCGGCGCAATTCCGCGCCGGCGCCTTTTGCTCAGTCCTCTTCGGGCCTGGGCTTGTAGGCCTCGACCAGCTTCTGCTGCACGTTGGAGGGAACCGGCTCGTAGTGGCTGAAGTCCAGCGAGTACCGACCGCGCCCTGCGGTCACCGATTTCAGCTCGGCCGCGTAGCCTTCCAGCTCGGACAGCGGTACCTGCGCCCGCACGACGATCTCGCTGCCGCGCACGCTGTCGGTGCCGCTGATGCGCGCGCGCTTGGAGGCCAGGCCGCCGCTCACATCGCCCATGTGCTGTTCGGGCGCACTTACTTCCAGCTCGACGATGGGCTCCAGCACCTGTGGCCGCGCCCGGCTGATGGCATCTAGGAACGCCTTCTTGCCGGCCGCGACGAACGCGACCTCCTTGCTGTCCACCGGGTGGTGCTTGCCGTCGTACACGACCACGCGCACGTCCTGGATTGGGTAGCCCGCCACCGCGCCGCTGCGCAGGACCTGGCGCACGCCTTTCTCCACCGCCGGCATGAACTGCCCGGGAATGGTGCCGCCCTTCACCTCGTCGACGAACTCGAACCCGCCGCCGCGCGGCAACGGTTCGATGCGCAGGAACACCTCGCCGAACTGGCCCGCGCCGCCGGTCTGCTTCTTGTGGCGATGATGGCCTTCGGCCTTGCCGCTCACCGTCTCGCGATAGGCGATGCGCGGCGGACGCGAGGTCACTTCCACGCCGTAGCGTTCCTTCAGGCGTTCCAGGTTGAGGCGCAGATGCAGGTCGGACAGGCCGCGGATCACGGTCTCGTTGGTTTCCACCTCGTGTTCGACGACGAAGCACGGGTCTTCCTCGGCCAGCTTGTGCAGCGCCGTGGCCAGCTTCTGCTCCTGGCCCTTGCTGGCGGCTTCCACCGCCAGGCCGAACATCGGCTTGGGGAAGTCCAGTGGCGCCAGGTGGATCTGGTCCTCGTCATGGCTGTCATGCAGCACCGCGTCGAAGTGCAATTCCTCGACCTTGGCTACCGCGGCGATGTCGCCGGGAATCGCCTGCTCCACCTCGATGTGCTCCTTGCCCTTGAGCTTGAACAGGTGGCCCACCTTGAACGGCTTCTTGCCGTCGTCGATGAACAGCTGCGTGTCCTTCTTCACCGTCCCTTGGTACACGCGGAAGATGCCGAGCTTGCCGACAAAGGGGTCGTTGACGATCTTGAAGACGTCCGCCACCACGTGCGCTTTCGCATCGGGCACGGCTTCGATGCGCTGCTTCTCCGGCCCCTTCTCGAACGGCGGCGCATTGGCCTCGGCCGGATTGGGGAACCAGCGCTCGGCCACGTCGAGCAGTTCCTTTATCCCGACGCCGCTGCGTGCGGAGCAGAACAGCACTGGCACCAGGTGGCCTTCGCGCAGGCACTGCTCGAACGCGTCGTGGAGCTCCTCGCCGGACAGTCCATCCTCGCCCACGTCGAGGTAATGCTCCATCACGGTCTCGTTGATCTCGACGATCTGGTCGATGATCTTCTGGTGCCAGTCGGCGACCGGGCCCAGGTCGCTGTCGCCATCGGGCGAGGCCAGGCAGTCGACGACACGTGCACCGCCATCGGCCGGCAGGTTGAGCGGCAGGCACTCGGGGCCGAATGCCTCGCGCAGGTCGGCCAGCACGCCGTCGGGCGATGCGCCGGCGTGGTCGATCTTGTTGATCACGATGGCGCGGCACAAGTTGCGGCCGCGCGCGTACTCCATCATCCGGCGCGTGCCATATTCCACGCCGCTATCGGCATCGACCACGACCACCACGGTCTCCACCGCACCCAGCGCGGAGAGCGCCGGCCCGCGGAAATCGGGATAGCCGGGTGTGTCGATCAGGTTGACGTGGATGCCGGCGTGGTCGATGGACGCGATGGCGGCATCGAGCGAATGGCCGCGCTGCTTCTCCATCGGATCGAAGTCGGACACGGTGTTGCCGCGTTCGATGGTGCCTGCCGTCTGGATTGCGCCGCCGGCCTGCAGCAGGGCTTCGAACAACGTGGTTTTGCCGGCGCCGGGGTGGCCTGCCAGGGCCACGTTGCGGATCTGGGCTGTGCTGTACGACATGAGGCCGTTTCTCCCGGGAGAGGGTCGAAGAGGCCGTCATGGCTGTCCGCGCTTCGGCGCCGGAGCGTTGGGCGCTCGGCGGGCGGTCATGGCGGGTACCGGCTGGCGCCGGGAGCGCAAGCCTCGCGCAAGGGGGGAGGGTGGTCAAGCCGCGGCGCGTGAAAGCCGGCATTCCCGCGAGTTTTTCGTCGTGAAGACGAACGGTCCGCCGCAGGGCAAAGGCACGAATCCACATGCCCACCTAACACCGGCCGCGCTAGTCTGGCCGCCCTTCACATCGACGGAGTGGCGACATGGCCTTCAAGCGTTTCGCCGAAGCGGTCTGGCAGGGCGACCTGCAGGCCGGCAAGGGCAGCATGAGTACCCCGCAGAGCGGACTGTTCGCCGACCAGAACTACTCCTTCAAGACCCGCTTCGGCGACGAGAAGGGCACCAACCCGGAAGAACTGCTCGCCGCCGCGCACGCGGGCTGCTTTTCGATGGCCCTGTCGGCCGTGATGGGCAAGGCAGGCGTCACGCCCGAGCGGATCCAGACGCGGGCGGAGGTGACGATGGAACCGGGCATGGACCCGGGCCCGACCATCACCGGCGTGCACCTGATCGTCAGCGCCAAGGTGCCCGGCACGGACGAGGCGCAGTTCAAGCAGTTTGCCGAGACGGCCAAGGCCGGCTGCGTGATCTCGCGCGCGCTGTCCGTTCCCGTGACGTTGGCGGCAACGCTTCAGGGCTGAGCGGCTTGCCGTCCATGAGCATCGCGTCGGCCGTGCTGGTGCACGGCGCCGGTGGCGGCGGCTGGGAGTGGAACGTGTGGCGCGGGGTGTTCCGGGCGCACGGCATCGACGTGTTCGCACCGGACCTGGAGCCCGTGCAAGAAGGTCTGGCCGCCACCACGTTCGGGCATTACGCGGGGCAGGTACGGTCGGCCGTCACGGCGATGCCGCGCCCTCGTGCGCTCATCGGTGCCAGCCTCGGCGGTCTGCTCGCGCTGGCATGCGCCGACGAGGCCGACGCCCTCGTGCTGGTGAATCCCCTGCCGCCCGCGCCGTGGTCCGTCGACCTGCCAGCACGAAGCTGGGACGACGTCGTTCCATGGCGGCGTAATGCGCGGCTGCCGTCCACGCGCCGTTCCTTGCCGGATTCCGACGATGCGACGGCGCTGTTCGCGTTCCGGCACTGGCGGGACGAGTCCGGCCGCGTCCTACGTGGAGCCCACGCCGGCGTGGCGCTGTCCTCGCCGACCTGCCGGACGCTCTGCATCGTGTCGGCCGACGACGAAGACGTGCCTGCGGATGTTGCGACCCGCATGGCGGAGGCGTGGGGACTCGAGTCCTGGCGCGTGCCGGGTAGCCACGTCGGCCCCCTGCTGGGCCGGGATGCGTCCGACATCGCAACGCGCGCGGCCGGCTGGCTGTCGCGGGGGTGAATGTCGTCCGCGCAGGCGGTTGATGAACGGCAGGATTCAGCAGCCATTGCCAGCGCCGGACGGACGATGCCGGCACGCCACTCCGGCGCGGGAGTACTTCCATGAATCGTCTGCTCGCCGTTCCCGTTGCGGTGGCACTGGCCGTATCCGCGGGCACTGCCTCCGCGCAGTCGTATCCGCGCTACGGCGCCACCAGCAGCAGCGACTACGCGCGCGTCGTCCGCGTGGACCCGGTATTCGATTCGTATTCGACCGGCGGCGGCCAGCGTTGCTACGAGCGCCCGACCTACGTCGGCGACGACGGCTACTACCGTCGTGACGATGGCTATTACGGCTCCGGCGAATACGGCCGCAGCAGCGGCGGCACGGAAGGTGGCCGGACCATGGCGACGATCGTGGGCGGCATCGTCGGCGCCGCGGTCGGCAGCCAGATCGGCGGAGGCAGTGCGCGCTACGCGACATCCGCCGTCGGCTCGATGGTCGGCGGCATGGCGGGCCGCCAGATCTACGAGCAGAGCCGACGCGAGCGCGTGGGCTCGGTGCGCGTCTGCGATCCGGTGTACGAGGGAGACGGCTATTACTCCAGCGACCGCTACCCCGGCGACCGCGCCGTCAACGCGTATGACGTGACGTACGAATACGCCGGCCGCACCTACACCACGCGCACCAACTACCACCCGGGCGACCGCATCCGCGTCCGCGTGGACGTCCGGCCGGAGTAACGATTCCGCTGCGGCCCGTCGATTCAGGGCCAGTCGATCGTGCCGCGCACCACGTTGCACACGCGGCCGCCCGACCAGACCTCGCCGTCGGCATCCACGCGCAGCTGCAGGCGCGCGTCGAAGCCGACTTCGCGACCCTGGCTGACCGTGTAGCGGCCGTCGCGGCCGGGCAGGGCGTGGTTGTGGTGCAGCCACGCCGCCAGCGTGGCGTTGGCGGCGCCCGATGCGGCGTCTTCGAAGCGGGCCGGGGCGCCGACAAAGGCGCGGACCACCAGGTCGTAATCCTGCCCGGCATCGGCGCGCGCGAACGCGCACAGCCCCATGGTTTCGGTCGCTTCGGCCAGGTGCGCGAAGGCGTCCCAGTCCGGTTCCGCTTCACGCAGGGCGGCTTCGCTCGCCACCTCGGCCAGCCACCAGCGGCGTCCACCGTCCATCAGCGCCGGCGGCAGGGCCCCGGGTTCCAGCGTCCGCAGCGCGTCTGCCAGCCTCGCGTCGCCGGTTTCGGCCACCTCGACCACCCGCGCGCGTGGCGTGCGCACCGCGATCGTCCGGGTGGCGCCTTCGCCATGGATCGCCAGCGGCAGGGTGCCTGCAAGTCCTTCCTGCAGCAGCACGCCGTCGCGCGGCTCCGCCAGGCCGGCCTCCAGCACCACATGCGCCGTGCCGACGCTGGGATGACCGGCGAAGGGTACCTCCCGGCGCGGGCTGAACATGCGGATCCGGTAGCTGGCGCCCGCGTTTTCCGGCGGAAACACGAAGGTCGTTTCCGGCAGGCGCGTCCAACGGGCGATGGCCTGCATGCGGGCGTCGTCCAGCCCCTGCGCATCGAGCACCACGGCCAGCGGGTTGCCGGCTCCGGGCCGGTCGGCGAACACATCCAGTTGCAGGTAGCGGCGAGGCGTCATTCGGCGGGGGTCCGAGGGGATTATTCGACTAGAATTGCGCTCTTTGTGGACGCATTCCGGCGTCGCGAGGCGCAAGCGGGCCATTCTAAGGTTCCGTGCGGGCTCCTTGCCCATACGGTTGCAGTCGTAACGACCGATCCATCCCTCATCACACCATCACCGAAGATCATCACGAGAGGACAGTTGCGGTGGCGCAAGCGAATCGCTGGGTAGTACTCAAGTTCGGCGGCACATCCGTGTCTCGCCGCAACCGTTGGGACACCATCGGACGCCTCGCCGGAAAACGCATGGCCGACGACGGCGTGCGTGTACTCGTGGTGGTATCGGCGCTGTCAGGCGTCACCAACGAACTGCAGGCGATCGCGAACGGCGACGACGTCGACGCGCGCATCGCCGCGCTGGTCGAACGGCACCGTTCGTTCTGCGGCGAACTCGGCCTCGATGCCGACCAGGTGCTGGTCGAACGCCTGGCCGCGCTGCAGGCGCTGGCGTGCGATGCGCGCGCATCGTCGCGTCCGCTCGACTGGCAGGCCGAAGTGCTGGCCCAGGGCGAACTGCTGTCGTCGACGCTGGGCGCGGCCTACCTGCGCAGCCAGGGGCACGACTTCGGCTGGTGCGACGCGCGCGACTGGCTGGATGCGGTCTCGCTGCCCAACGCCAGTGCGTGGTCGCAGCGGCTCTCGGTGAACTGCAGGCTGGACGGCGACACGTTCGTCGAACGCTTTTCCGCGCAGCCCGCGCCGATGCTGATCACGCAGGGTTTCATCGCGCGCCATGGCGACGGCGGGACGGCGATCCTGGGCCGCGGTGGTTCGGATACGTCGGCTGCGTACTTCGGCGCATTGCTGAAGGCGCAACGCGTAGAGATCTGGACGGACGTGCCCGGCATGTTCAGCGCCAATCCGCGCGACGTGCCCGAGGCGCGCCTGCTCACCCGCCTGCATTACGCCGAAGCGCAGGAAATCGCCACCACCGGTGCGAAGGTGCTGCATCCGCGTTCGATCGCGCCATGCCGCGACGCCGGCGTGCCGATGGCGATCCTCGACACCGAGCGCTCCGACCTGCCGGGCACCAGCATCGACGCCACGGCTGCGACCGTGCCGGGTGTGAAGGCCATCAGCCGTCGCAACGGCATCGTGCTGGTGTCGATGGAAAGCATCGGTATGTGGCAGCAGGTGGGCTTCCTGGCCGACGTGTTCGAGCGCTTCAAGCGCCACGGCCTGTCGATCGACCTGATCGGCTCGTCGGAAACCAACGTCACCGTGTCGCTGGACCCCAGCGAGAACCTGGTCACCACCAACGTGCTGGAGGCGCTGAGCGCCGACCTGGCCGAAGTGTGCCGGGTGAAGGTCATCGCCCCGTGCGCGGCGATCACGCTGGTCGGTCGCGGCATGCGTTCGCTGCTGCATCGCCTCAGCGACATCTGGGCGACGTTCGGCCGCGAACGCGTGCACCTGATCTCGCAATCGTCCAACGACCTCAACCTGACCTTCGTGATCGACGAGGCGGACGCCGACGGCCTGCTGCCGCACCTGCACGCGGAGCTGATCCGCTCGCGCGCCATGCCGGTGCGCGATGCGACTGTGTTCGGCCCGAGCTGGCGCGAGATCGCGCACGGCGCACCGCAGCGTGCGCCGGCATGGTGGCGCGCACGTCGAAACGACCTGCTCGCGCTGGCTGCACAGGGCACGCCGCGTTACGTCTACGACCTGGCAACGGTACGCGAGCGCGCGCGTTCGCTCAGCGGCACGACGGCCGTGGACCGTTGCTTCTACGCGATCAAGGCCAATTCGCATCCGGAAATCCTGCGGACGCTGGCGGGCGAGGGCTTCGGCCTGGAGTGCGTGTCGCAGGGCGAGTTCGAGCACGTGTTCGCCACGGTGCCGGACCTCGCGCCGGGACGCGTGCTGTTCACGCCCAGCTTCGCCCCGCGACGCGAGTACGAGGCGGCGTTCGCGCGCGGGGTCATCGTCACGCTGGACAACATCGAGGCGCTGCAGCGCTGGCCGGAAGTCTTCCGCGGCCGCACGCTATGGCTGCGCATCGACCTGGGCCGCGGCGATGGCCATCACGAGAAGGTGCGTACCGGTGGCGTCGCGGCGAAGTTCGGCCTGCCGATGACGCGATTCGACGCGTTCGTGGAAGAGGCGCGCAAGCTCGATATCCGCATCAGCGGCCTCCACGCGCACCTGGGCAGCGGCATCGAGGATCCGCGTCACTGGCGCGGCGTGTACGCGCAATTGGCCGGATTGGCCGACAACATCGGCACCATCGAGACCATCGACATCGGTGGCGGCCTGCCGATCCCGTACACGCCCGAGGCGCCCGAGTTCGACCTCACGCTGTGGCGCTCGGGGCTGGAGGAGATCAAGTCCGCCTATCCGCGTTATGGCCTGGTGATCGAGCCTGGTCGCTACCTGGTCGCGGAAAGCGGTGCACTGCTGCTGTCGGTGACACAGACCGTCGAGAAGGACAGCATGCGCCGCATCGGCTGCGACGCAGGCATGAACGCGCTGATGCGCCCGGCCATGTACGAGGCCTACCACGGCATCTTCAACCTGACGCGCCTGGGCGACGGCGAGACCGCGACCTTCGACGTGGTCGGTCCGATCTGCGAAAGCAGTGACGTCATCGGCCGCGGACGCACGCTGCCGGCGGACACGACCGAAGGCGATGTGGTGCTGGTGGCTGATGCGGGCGCCTACGGCATGGCGATGGCCAATACGTACAACCTGCGCGCGCTACCGGTCGAGGACGTGCTGTAAACGGCTTTGGGCGTCCAAGCGGACAATCCATCACGGCGGGCTCCGGCCCGCCTCATGCGAAACATGAAATGAGCGACTGGAAATTCAAACGCGACCAGATCCGGACCTTCCGTTTCGTACGGTGCGGTTTCGATGCGGCCACGGGCGTGGCGGAGCTGGCATACGCCTTCGACGACGGCCCGGAACTGGTGGAGACCATCACCGTGCCCGGCGCGCCGTTCGTGCTGGATGGCGAACGCGGGCAGGCGGCGCAACGCGCGCTGCAACTGCTGCACCTGATCGCGGGCGTCAGCTATTACAAGGCCGCCGTTCCGGAAGATATCCGCATCGACTCGTACGCGATCGATGCGGAGACCGCGGCGCTGATGGAGCTGCTCTACGTCAACGGACTGGGCGAGTTCGCCTATCGCAACGGGCTGAACCTGCACGGCCGGATCAGGTTCCCGGTCGGGCAGGCGCAGCGCGACGCGGCGCCGTCGCTGGGCCTGCGCCACCATGCGCTGGTGGCCATCGGTGGCGGCAAGGATTCGCTGGTCAGCATCGAGGCGCTGCGCGCGCTGGGCATCGACCAGACCGTCACCTGGATCGGCGGTTCGCAGCTGATCCGCGCCTGCGCCGAGCGCACGGGTCTGCCAACGCTCAATCTCGGCCGCGCACTCGCGCCGCAACTGTTCGACTACAACCGCGAAGGCGCGTGGAACGGGCATATCCCCGTCACCGTGCTGAACTCGGCGATCATGGTGTTCGCCGCCGTACTGCTGGGCGTGGACCAGGTCGTGTTCTCCAACGAGCGCTCGGCGAGCTATGGCTCGATCATCCCGGGCGCGGGCGAGGTCAACCACCAGTGGTCCAAGGGCTGGGCCTGCGAGCAGGCGTTCGGCGAGTACGTGCAGCGCGAGGTCGCCGCCGACCTGCACTACTACTCGCTGTTGCGTCCGTTGAGCGAACTGGCGGTGGCGCGGCAGTTCGCCCGCACCGATCGCTACGACGCGCATTTCTCCAGCTGCAACCGCAATTTCCACATCCTCGGCGAACGTCCGGCCAGCCGCTGGTGCGGCGTGTGCCCGAAGTGCCACTTCGTGTTCCTGGCGCTGGCGCCGTTCATGCCCAAGCCGCGCCTGATGGGCATCTTCGGCCGCAACCTGCTCGACGATCCGGCGCAGACAGCCGGCTTCGATGCGCTGCTGGAATTCCAGGACCACAAACCGTTCGAATGCGTCGGCGAAGGGCGCGAATCGCGTGCCGCGATGGCCGCGCTGGCCGATCGCCCCGAATGGCGCGAGGACGCGCTGGTCGAACGCTTCGCGCGCGAGATCCGCCCGCAGCTGATCGCAGACGAACTGCGCATCGAGCCTCTGCTGCAGATCGACGACGAACATCGCATCCCGGCCGCACTGTGGGAACGCCTGCGTGCGCATTTCGCAGCTTGAGGGACACAAGGTTGCGCTGTGGGGCTGGGGCCGCGAAGGCCGGGCCGCCTACGGTGCGATCAGGTCGCGGCTGCCCGCGCTGCCGCTGACGCTGTTCTGTTCCACCGATGAGGCTCGCGAAGCCTCATCGTTCGGCGACCCGCTGCTTGCCGTCGAACTCGAGGCGACTGGCGAACGGCTCGCCGCGTTCGACGTAGTGGTGAAGTCGCCGGGCATCAGCCCGTACAAGCCCGAAGCGCAGGTCGCCGCCGCGCGTGGCACGCGTTTCGTCGGCGGCACGGCACTGTGGTTCGGCGAACACGCGGACACCGTCGGCGTGGTGCCGAACGCGATCTGTGTGACAGGCACCAAGGGCAAGAGCACGACCACGGCCCTGCTTGCGCACCTGCTGCGCGCCGGCGGACATGTAACTGGCCTGGCCGGCAATATCGGATTGCCCTTGCTGGAAGTGCTGGAACCGTCGCCTGCACCGGAGTTCTGGGCGATCGAGCTGTCGAGCTACCAGACCGGCGACGTTGCGGCGAGCGGTGTGCGGCCGCAGGTCGCGGTCGCGCTCAACCTCTTTCCCGAACATCTGGACTGGCACGGTTCGCACGAGCAGTACATAGAAGACAAGCTGCGGCTGCTGACGCAGGCGCGGCCGCGCATCGCGGTGCTCAACGCGGCCGACGGTCGCCTCGCATCGGTAGGCGCGGAGCTGATTGCCAAGGGCGAGAGCGAGGTGCGCTGGTTCGGCGACGCCGCGGGATGGCACCTGCGCGGCGACGATCTGCATCGCGGCGACACGTTCGTGATGGACACGCGGCCGTTGCCGCTTCCGGGTCGGCACAACCGCGGCAACCTGTGCGCGGTGCTCACCGCGATCGAGGCGCTGGGGCTGGATGCAGCTTCGCTGGCACCGCATGCGGCATCGTTCCGGCCGCTGCCGCACCGCCTGCAGACGCTGGGCGCGCGTGACAGCATCACCTACGTCAACGACTCCATCAGCACGACCCCACACGCCAGCCTGGCCGCGCTCGACTGCTTCGCGGGCCGTCGCGTCGCACTGCTGGTCGGTGGGCACGACCGCGGCCTGCCATGGGAAGACTTCGCCGAAGCCATGCGTGTGCATGCGCCCGCCGCGGTGATCACCATGGGGCAGAACGGGCCGCGCATCCATGCATTGCTGGCGCCGGTCGCTGCACAGGGTTCCTTCCATCTCGCACAAGCCACCGACCTTGCGGATGCGATGCGGCAGGCACGTGAAGCACTTGGGGGCGAGGGGGTCGTGCTCCTGTCGCCGGGGGCACCCAGCTTCGGCACGTATCGCGACTACGTTGCCCGTGGCCGGCATTTCGCGGAACTGGCGGGCTTCGACCCGGAGATGATCAGTACGATACCGGGCCTCGGGATCGCGTAGTTCACGCCCTGCCGACAGGCCCGGCGTAGGCTGCGCGGCCAACGCTGGTCACGATGCCTGGGGGAGAACCGTGATGAAACGCCTGCTGCTTTCCGCAATGCTGTCCGTGTGCGCGCTGCCGGCCACCGCCGCGATGGTGGACAAGCCGGTCGACTGGACCATCGGCAACGACCGCTTCACCGGCGTGCTGGTCTACGACGACACCAACGCCATCAAGCGCCCGGGCCTGGTGATGGTTCCCAACTGGCAGGGCATCAATCCCTCCGCCATCGAGAAGGCCAAGCGCATTGCCGGCGACGACTACGTCGTGCTGATCGCCGATGTCTACGGCAGCAAGATCCGCCCGAGGAACGACGAGGAAGCGGGCAAGGTCGCCGAGCCGCTGCGCGGCAACCGGCCGCTGCTGCGCGCGCGTATCGAGAAGGCCGTCGCGGTGTTGAAGGAGCAGGCCGGCAAGGCACCCCTGGAGGGCTCGAAGATTGGCGCTTTCGGGTTCTGCTTCGGCGGCACCACGGCGCTGGAACTGGTCCGCGGCGGCAGCGAACTGGCCGGTGTGGTCAGCTTCCATGGCGGCCTCGCGACGCCGCTGCCTGCGAAGGACGACGCGGCGCGTACGCCGGTGCTGGTGCTCAACGGTGCCGACGACCGGGGCATCAGCGACGAGGACATCGCCGCATTCGAAAAGGAAATGGATGCCGCCGGAGCAGACTGGCAGTTCGTCAACTTCAGTGGTGCCGTGCATTGCTTCGCCGAGGCAGACGCCAACAACCCGCCGGGTTGCGTCTACAACGAACGTGCGGCCAAACGCGCCTACGAGATGATGTCGGACTTCTTCCGCGAGCGATTCGCCGCGAAGTGAGTGGCGCTGGCCGGGCCTATCGGCGCCTGGCAGGCATCAGTGGTCGCGGCTGACTGCGTATCGCGCCAGGCCGCGCAGCGCCAGCGTGTAGTCGTTCTCTTCCAAACCATCGAGTGCCTGTTCGGCGACCTGCGCGTATTCCTGCGCGCGACGGCGGCTGTAATCGAGCCCGCCGCTGGCGTGGATCGCGGCCAGTACGTCGGGCAGGGCAGTGGTATCGCCGGTTTCCACGGCGCTGCGCAGCCGTGAACGGGTGGTTTCGTCACTGTGCGAGATCGCGTGGATCAGCGGCAGCGTGGCCTTGCCCTCGGCCAGGTCGTCGCCCAGGTTCTTCCCCAGAGTCGCCGCGTCCGATGCGTAGTCGAGCACGTCGTCGGCGATCTGGAATGCATAGCCGAGGTTCAGGCCGTAATCGTGCAGCGCGTCGCAGGTGCGCTCGTCCGCATCGGCCAGCAGCGCGCCCAACTGCGTCGCGGCGGCGAACAGGACCGCGGTCTTGCGCTCGATCACGCGCAGGTATGCGGCCTCGTCCGTATCCGGGTTGCGCACGTGCAGCAACTGCAGCACCTCGCCTTCGGCGATGCGGTTGGTGGTGTCGGCCAGGATCTGCATGACCTGCATGCGCTCCAGTTCGACCATCAGCTGGAAGCTGCGTGAATACAGGAAATCGCCGACCAGCACGCTGGCGGCGTTGCCCCACACCGCGTTGGCGGTCTTGCGGCCGCGGCGCAGGTCCGATTCGTCCACCACGTCGTCGTGCAGCAAGGTCGCGGTGTGGATGAACTCCACCACGGCCGCGAGCTGGTGCGCGTCTTCGCCGATCCCCGCGCCGTTGCGACCACCGAGGGCGCCGGTGGCCAACAGCAGCAGCATCGGCCGCAGCCGCTTGCCGCCGGCCCCGACGATGTATTCGGCCACCTGGTTGATCAGCACCACGTCCGATGCGAGACGACGGCGGATCAGCGCGTCGACCGCCGCCATGTCCCGCCGCGCCAGGTCCTGGATGGCGGCCAGGTCGGGTACGGCCAGGGTCGTCGGACTGGATTGCATGGGAACACGCCGTCGGAGGGGCTCTGGATTATACGGGCGGCCGCAAGCCGGCCACTGCGCGAAGCGTTTCGGACAGTTCCGATGTACACCCCACCGGTGCGTCAACAGGCTGGCGATCCATCCAGCGAACGACGGAAAGTTGCATGCGCACGCGCAAGGCCGGTGCAGAAGGATCGACACCTCCCATCGCCATCCCGGCATGGCCGGGACGCCGGCATGTCCACCTCATCGAGTCCAGGCTACGAGCGCTGGACGGCATCCACCGCGCCGCCGTGCTCCGTGCCGTGGCGCGTGCACTCGACGCGCACCTCGCCGTCATCGCCGGCCCTCATGCCGGATGCGAACGGGTGGCCGCCGCACTGGACGATCTGCTGAAGGAACTTGGCGCGGTCCGGCCGACGGCAGCAGAAGCTGTAGCGGTGCCGGCATTGTCATCGGCACGCAAGGCGACATCTCTTGGGTCGCGCGGTCGGAGGGAGCCGCGGTGACGCCGATCGAGGAACTCGAGATTCCGCAGGCTGCGCATGCCGACCCGGCGGCGTTCGAAATCCTCCGCCTATGGGCCGTCGACCGGAGCCTGCACATGAGCCTGCGCCCCGAACTGCGCGGCGATCCAGCGGAGTTCGGCGCCTTGCTCGCCGACCTGTTCAGCTACGCCTGCGATGCCTACGCCGCCACGGCGCCCCGCGCCCAGGTCAAGGCGGACATGCTGCTGGCCTTGAACCGGCGCCTGGGCCAGAGCATCGAGAGCGGCATCGCCGCCTGAGCGGGGCGACTTGGGCAGCAACCCTTGGCCGGCGCCGTCCGGCGCAAGCCGGCTGCTATGATTCGGCGTCCCACGCGTTTTTCCAGCGCCGCCGTGGCTGGCGCATTCCACACACATTGCATTCCTAAGAGAGGGGCAGGCACAACCCATGGCACGCGGCATCAACAAGGTGATCCTGGTCGGCAATCTTGGCGACGATCCCGAAACCAAGTACACCCAGGGCGGCATGGCCGTGACCAAGGCCCGGCTTGCCACCACCAGCGTGCGCAAGGACCGCGACGGCAACCAGCAGGAGCGCACCGAGTGGCACCGGGTGACCTTCTTCGGCAAGCTCGGCGAGATCGCCGGCGAGTACCTGCGCAAGGGCAGCCAGGTGTACGTCGAGGGGTCGATCCGCTACGACAAGTACACCGGCCAGGACGGCGTGGAGCGCTACTCCACCGACATCATCGCCGACGAAATGCAGATGCTCGGCGGCCGTCCGGGCGGTGAAGGCGGTGGTCGCGGCGAGTACCGCGGCGGCGGTGATCGCGCCGAGCGTCCTTCGCGTCCGCCGATGCGCCAGGAGTCGGCTGCGCGACGCGAGGCCCCGCCTGCCAAGTCGAGCAGCTTCGCCGACGATTTCGCGGACGACGATATTCCGTTCTGAGCGGCCTTGCGCTGCCTTAATACACCTGGAGTTTTCTAGTGCCCACCTGGCTAGTCACCGGCGGAGCCGGTTTCATTGGCGGCAATTTCGTGCTCGATGCGGTCCGCCGCGGAATCAAGGTCGTCAATCTCGACGCGCTGACCTACGCGGGCAATCTGGACACACTGCAACCCCTCCAGGGCGACGCGAACCACGTCTTCGTCAAGGGTGACATCGGTGATGCCGCCCTCGTCGAGACCTTGCTGCGTGAACATCGGCCCGATGCGGTGATCAACTTCGCCGCGGAAAGTCACGTGGACCGCTCGATCGACGGCCCCGCGGCCTTCGTCCACACGAACGTCGTAGGCACGCTGAACCTGCTGGAAAGGACCCGCGACTACTGGAAATCGCTCGATGCGGCCGGCCGGGAAGCATTCCGGTTCCTGCACGTGTCCACGGACGAGGTGTACGGCACGCTCGGAGAAACCGGCAAGTTCACCGAACAGACGCCCTATGCTCCCAATTCGCCGTACTCGGCGTCGAAGGCGGCTTCCGACCATCTGGTTCGCGCCTTCCACCATACCTACGGCTTTCCGGTCCTCACGACCAACTGTTCGAACAACTACGGGCCGTACCAGTTCCCCGAGAAGCTGATCCCGCTGATCATTGCCAAGGCACTGGCTGGAGAGTCTCTGCCGGTCTATGGCGACGGGCGCAACGTCCGCGACTGGCTGTACGTGGGCGACCACTGTGCCGCGATCCGTCGCGTGCTCGAAGCAGGACGCGTCGGTGAAACGTACAACGTCGGCGGAGACGCCGAGCGCGAGAACATCGTCGTGGTCAGGACCATCTGCCGCCTGCTCGACGAGCGTCGTCCGCTGGCGGATGGTCGTGCGCGCGAATCGCTGATCACCTTCGTTGCGGATCGCCCGGGTCACGACCGTCGCTATGCAATCGACGCCTCGAAACTGCAGAGCGAACTCGGCTGGTCGCCATCGCTGACCTTCGAGGAAGGCATCGCGCAGACGATCGACTGGTATCTGGCCAACCAGCCGTGGGTACAACGCGTGCTGGATGGCAGCTATCGCCTCGAGCGCATCGGCCAGGCCGCTTGACCTCTTCGCCAAGGACGACCATGAACCGCAAGGGCATCATCCTCGCCGGCGGATCCGGCACCCGCCTGTACCCGATCACGCAGGGCGTCAGCAAGCAACTGCTGCCGGTCTACGACAAGCCGATGATCTACTACCCGCTCAGCGTGCTGATGCTGGCGGGCATTCGTGAAGTGCTGATCATCAACACGCCTCACGAGCAGGCATTGTTCCGTGCCCTGTTGGGCGATGGCTCGAAGTGGGGCATGCAGATCGAGTACGCGGTGCAGCCCAGCCCCGATGGGCTCGCGCAGGCCTACCTGATCGGTCGCGACTTCGTCGGCGGCCAACCCAGCTGCCTGGTGCTGGGCGACAACATCTTCCACGGGCCGGGTCTCACAGCGATGCTCAAGCGCGCGGCCTCGCGCGATCATGGGGCAACCGTGTTCGGTTACTGGGTACGCGATCCGGAGCGCTATGGCGTTGCGGAATTCGACGACAAGGGCAGAGTGATCGGCCTGGAAGAGAAGCCGGCCGTGCCGCGCTCCAATTACGCGGTGACCGGCCTGTACTTCTACGACGGTCGTGCCAGCGATTTCGCCGCCGAACTCAAGCCGTCCGAGCGTGGCGAACTGGAAATCACCGACCTCAATCGTCGATACCTCGACGAAGGCTCGCTGCACCTCGAGCAACTCGGCCGCGGCTATGCCTGGCTGGACACGGGTACGCATCAATCGCTGCTGGAGGCGTCGAACTACATCGCGACGATTGAAACACGGCAAGGCTTGCGCGTTTGCTGCCCCGAAGAAATCGCATGGGGCCAGGGATGGATCGACAGCGCACACCTGCTGGGACTCGCCCGTCCGCTCGCCAAGAACGGCTACGGAGAGTACCTGCGGGGTCTTGTCGAGCGGGGGCGCCTGCCGTGAAAGTGATCGAGACGGGCCTGCCCGGATGTCTCATCCTCGAGCCTCGTGTCTTCGCTGACGATCGTGGTTTCTTCTTTGAAGCGTTCAACGACGATCGGCTGTCCGCACTCGGCTCCGTCCCGGTGTTCAGGCAGGGCAACGTCTCCCTCTCGAAACATCGCGTGCTTCGGGGTCTGCACTACCAGTGGCCCAAGCCCCAAGGCAAGCTCGTCTCCGTCCTCGATGGTGAAGTCTGGGACGTGGCGGTGGACATCCGCCGTGGTTCGCCGACATTCGGTCGGTGGACTGCAGCGATCCTGAGCTCGGAAAACAAGCGCCAACTCTGGATCCCGGAAGGCTTCGCCCACGGGTTCGTGACCCTGAGCGAACGTTCGATATTCAGTTACCTGTGCACCGCCACCTATGACGCCGCGGCCGACGCCGGCATCCGCTGGAACGATGCACAGCTGGCGATCGACTGGCCGATCAGCGATGTTGCGCTGTCGGACAAGGACGCGCGGGCGCCGTTCCTCGACGAGGTCCCGGAAGAGCGGCTGCCGGTCTACGTTCCATGAGGCTGCTGGTCGTCGGTGCCAACGGGCAGGTCGGACATGCGCTGCTGCGCAGCCTGGAGCCGGTGGGTGAAGTCATCGCTACGACGCGCAGCGGGTTGCTGGATGACGGCTCCGTCTGCGAGCGCCTGGACCTGACGGAGCTCGACACCATCGCGCAGCTGGTCCAGCGCGTGCAGCCCGACATCGTGATCAATGCCGCGGCCTACACCGCGGTGGATCGTGCGGAAGACGACGTCGAGGCAGCGTTTCGCGCCAACGCCGAGGCTCCGGGGCGACTCGCCGACACCTGTGCAGCGCTCCGCATTCCGCTGGTGCATTACTCCACGGACTACGTATTTGACGGTCGGGGAACGCGCCCCTATCGCGAAACCGATCCGACCGATCCGCTGGGCGTTTACGGCCGCAGCAAGCTCGTGGGCGAAGAGGCCATCGCCGCCAGCGGCGCGCGGCATCTGATCCTGCGCACGGCCTGGGTGTACGGGCTGCACGGGCACAACTTCCTTCGCACCATGCTGCGGGTCGGCACCGAGCGCGACGAGCTGCGCGTGGTCGCCGACCAGCGCGGTTGTCCGACTCCTGCCTGGCTGATCGCGGACGTGACCGCGTCGATCATCACGCAGGGCATCGTGGAGTCTGGCGTCCGCCATCTGGTGGCGGACGGCGAAACGACCTGGCATGGCTTTGCCGAAGCGATCTTCGAAGAAGGTCTCGCGGCTGGCCTCATTGCACGTGCACCGCGCGTTACGCCGATCGCCACGCACGAATACCCCACGCGCGCCGCGCGTCCGACGTATTCGGTGCTCGATACAACCCGCCTGCGAGCCGAATACTGCGTCGAACTCCCCGCTTGGCGCAACGCGCTGCGCCGCACGCTGCAGCCGAACCAGCCCTGATACGCGGCGCAGCTTCGGATAAGCTGCGCCTGGTCGACCGGCGACGCCGCTCGACCACCGTCGCATCACCAGGGGAAAACAGGGATGAAGTTCACCGCTCGGGCCACGCTGCTGGCCCTGGCGCTCGTTGCCGCGCCGGCCGTTGCCGGCGATGTCGACGTCAGCGCCTATGTAAAGGTCGATCGTTTCGACGACCTGAAGATCTCGCCCAACGGCGATTACCTGGCCGCCACCGTTCGCATCGACAACCGCGCCAACCTGCTGGTCATGCGCAGGTCCGATAACACGATCACGGCCAACCTCACCGGCGGTCCCAACACGCTGGTCTGGGACTTCTGGTGGGTCAACCCGGAGCGCGTGCTGGCGACGCTGGCCGAGAAGGTCGGCGCGCTGGACCAGCCGCGGCTGCTCGGCGAGCTCTACGGCACCAACGCCAATGGCAGCAAGCGCGAGATGCTGGTCGGCCAGCGTGTGACCGAAGGGCTGGGCAGCAACATCAAGACCAAGAAGGCCGAGCGGATCTGGGCCGATCTGGTCGACACCCTGCCGGCTGACGACAAGAACGTGGTGATCGCGGTGGGTGCATTCAGTGCCGACCCGTTCACCCGCGCCGAGCGGATGGACGTGTACAACGGCCGGCGCGCCACCGTGGCACGCGCACCGCTACGCAACGCCGGCTTCGCGACCGACAACCAGGGCGTGGTGCGCTTCGCCTTCGGGTCAGGTACCGATCTGCGCCAGAAGCTCTACTACCGCACGGGCGACGGCGTCGAGTGGCAGTTGATCAACGACGAGAGCGTCACCCGTCGCAGCGAGTTGCCGATCGGCTTCTCGGCCGACGACAGGATCGCGTATCTCCAGGTCGGACAGGACCGCGGGCCCGACGCGATTGTTGCGTTCGACGTCGCCAGTGGCACGCGCACCCAGGTGCTGCGCGACGAGGCGGCCGATCCCGCGCGGATCATCTATCGCAACGGCACTTCGATCCCGGTCGGCGCGTTCTTCGAGGCCGGGATTCCGCGTACGGCGTTCTTCGATGCGACCTCGCTGGAGGCCCGCACCTACCGCAGCCTGGAGGCCGCATTCGGCGGTCCCGTACGCATCACGTCGCAGACCGCCGATGGCCGTGAAGCACTGGTCGAGGTGTGGAGCGACCGCAACCCCGGCGACTTCTATCTGTTCGATACACAGTCGAAAAAGGCGCAGCACGTGCTGAGCCGCCGCGACTGGTTCGATCCGGAGCAACTGTCGCCAACGAAGCCGATCAAGCTGACCGCGCGCGACGGGTTGCCATTGCACGGTTATCTGACCACGCCGAAGGGCTCGGACGGCCGCAAGTTGCCGATGGTGGTCATGCCGCACGGCGGACCCTATGGCGTTCGCGACCAGTGGGCTTTCGATCCCGAGGTGCAGATGCTCGCCGATGCGGGTTATGCGGTGCTGCAGGTCAACTATCGCGGGTCGGGCGGCTACGGCGAGGCGTTCGTCGCCGCCGGCAAGCGCGAGTGGGGCGGCACGATGCAGGACGACGTCACCGATGCGACGCGCTGGGCGGTGCAGCAGGGCGCCGCCGATCCGGCACGCATCTGCATCTACGGCGCCAGCTACGGCGGCTACGCGGCATTGATGGGGGCAGCCAAGGAACCGGACCTGTACAAGTGCGCCGCCGGCTACGTGGGCGTGTACGACCTGCCGATGATGCACACCACCGGCGACATCCAGGAGCGCGGTTCGGGCGAGACCTACCTGCGCGAGTGGCTGGGGCCGAAGGACAAGCTCGACGCGGTATCGCCCACGCGAATGGCCAACCGCATCAAGGTGCCGGTGTTCCTGGCCGCCGGTGGCGAGGACGAGCGCGCGCCGATCCAGCACACGCGGATGATGGAGCACGCGCTGCGCGAAGCGGGCGTCCCGGTCGAAACGCTGTACTACGACACCGAGGGCCACGGCTTCTACAAGCCGGAGCGACGCCAGGAATTTTATTCGCGCCTGCTCGCGTTCCTGTCGCGCAGCCTGGGCGGATCGGTGGCGAAGAGCGGTGGCGGCGGCGACAAGACGGCGAAGTAATAGCCACGTTCGAGCAGAAGAAAACGGCGCCCGCAACGGCGCCGTTTTTCTTTGCTGCATGAAAGGTGAGTGCCTCACTTCACCCCATGCATCATCCGCCGCAGCATCGGAGCCATCGCGAAGGCGAGTACGGCCCAACCTACGCCGATCCACGTCATCAGCCAGAACAGGTGGGCGTAGGTGCCGCCAGCCGCGGCGAAATCGAGGGCGGCCCCTTCGGGCACCTCCAGCGCGGCGAGCTTGCCGAACAATGCCGCCAGCGTTTCCGAGAAGGCGGTGGCGAGGAACCAGGTTCCCATCATCAGGCTGACGACGTGCTTCACGCTGAGCTGCGTCACTGCGGCAAGACCTACGGGCGCCAGGCACATCTCGCCGATTTCCAGCACGAGGTACGCAAGCACCAGCCACCACACGCTTGCCATCGTGCCGGTTACACCGGCCTGTTCGGCGGCCCAGGCCAGCGGCACGAAGCTCAGGCCGGCGAAGAGCAGGCCCAGCGACGATTTCACCGGCTTCGATGGATCCATCCCGCGCCGGTCCAGCGCGTCCCACAGCCGCGCGAACAGCGGCGCCAGCAATACCAGGAACAACGCGCCCAGGTATGTCAGCGAGCCGGCGGTCTGCGGCAGCACGACGCAATCGCGCAGCAGGAACACCAGCATCACCAGCACCGCGCCGGCGAACAGCACCTTCGGCATGGGCGAGTCGGGACGGCGATCGGACAGGCGCGCCGCTGCGACGAACGCCAGCGGCGCCAGCAGCAGCGAGACCGTCGACCACGGCCACGGCGTGCCTTCGCGGATCACCAGCGAAGGGAACACGTCCTTCGTCAGCATGCGGTCGGTGAAGGTCACCCACGAGCCATAGGTCTGCTCGTACAACGTGAAGAACACCAGCGCCATGAAGATCAGCGCCATCAGCGCGATCATCTGCTGGCGTTGCACGCGCGTGCAGCGCGCGGTGACGAACCACGCGAACCATCCCAGCACTGCCAGCATCACCAGGATCATCAGCAGCAGCGCGAGCGAGATTTCGCCGCCCAGCGCGAAGCGGCCGTTGGCCACTGCCCACATCAGCGAGGCGATGGGTGCCAGCGCCAGCAGCGCACCGACGTAGATCGCCCATTCTCGCGGCAAGCCGAACACGCGTTCGCGCAGGCGGGCGGGATCCGGTGGTTCTGCATGCCCGTGCAGGTACTTCTGTCCCCACAGGAACTGCGCCAGACCCAGCAGCATGCCGATTCCGGCGGCGCCGAAGCCCCAGCGCCAGCCCAGCGTCTCGCCGAGGTAGCCGCATACCAGCGAGGCGAACAGGGCGCCCAGGTTGATGCCGGCGTAGAAGAGCGAGAAGCCCGAGTCGCGGCGGGGATCGTTGTCGGGGTACAGGCGGCCGACGATGGTCGAGATGTTCGGCTTCAGGAATCCCACGCCCAGGATGATCAGCGCCAGCGACAGGTAGAACACGCGTAGCGCACTCTCATCGCGCACCACCGTGCCGCCCTGCACGGAGGCGGCGTGGCCTTCCACCGCCATGCCCAGATGCCCCGCGACCAGCAGCAGGCCACCGAACACCACCGCCTTGCGCATGCCGAGGAAGCGGTCGGCAAGCAGCCCGCCGACCACCGGCAGGCAATACACCAGGCCGCCGTACGCGCCCAGCACGTCCAGCCCGGAGCGGTCGCCGAAACGGTGGTGCTGCAGGAGGTAAAGCAGCAGGAGCGCCTTCATTCCGTAGAAGGAAAAGCGCTCCCACATCTCCGTGAAGAAGCAGACGTAGACGCCCTTGGGGTGTCCGAAGAGTTCATCGCGCGGATCGCGCGCGATGGACGGGTGTGCAGTGGCCACGTCGGGCTCCGCGGAGGGACGCGCGAGTATAGGAGCCCGGCCCGCACGCGCGGCGAGGGACGCAACCGGAGTGCCGCACGATCCGCGGCGCGAACCGACGGCGAAGTGCAGGCGACGCTGCAGGACGCGCGACCATCTGCCGGCCCCGTCCCGGGATCGGCGGATCAGGCGCATGCGCAGGCGGAGATTTGCCGGACTTCCGCGCCGGGTGCACGCCGGCACGTCGAATCCCGCGCGTGCCGCGTCCGATCCGGCCTGCCGCCGTTCGAGGGCTTTGCCTGCGCGTGCGGCAAAAAAGCCTGGAGCGCGAGTGTTTTTGCCTGGCGCATGAGGCAAAAAGCCTGGCCCACGAGTGTTTTTGCCTGGCGCGTGAGTCCGCGAGCCTGGCGTCCCAGTCTTTCTGCGTGGCGCGCGAGGCAAAAAGCCTGGCGCACGAGTCTTTTTGCCTGGCGCGCCAGGCATGCGAGCCTGGCGTTCCAGTCTTTTCGCGTGGCGTGTCAGGCAAAAAGCCTGATGGCCCACTCTTTTTGCCTGGCGCGTGAGGCTGGCGAGTTTGGAGGCCCGGTCTTTACTGCCGGCGGGGCCTGCGCGACAGCACTGGAGTGCCCGGGCGCCCTGTGGGCCTGCATTCCAGCCGTCGCCGGGCTTGCCGCCTGGCGTGCGGGACTGGCCACGAATGCCATCGCGCTGGCGGTGGCCGGCGTCGTTCCGCAAGCCCGCCCACCACGTCGTCCGCGCAGGCCGGGCGCGCGGTGGAAACGGTGGCCGTGGCTGCATCGCAACGTTCGCGAGGGCGGTGCACAGCCCGACGTCATCCTCGGCGCCGACCGCCCCGCGTGCAGCCGGCGCCGCGTGCGGCCGGGTTTCGATACCCCGACGTATCGCTGCACCGCCGCAACGCTTGCGCGTTCTGGCCGGTTTTGACGGGGTTTTTACACACCCGCCCACGGATGCGATGATCCGGGACCGCTCGACCGACCCAATCCTCCTGGAGCCGCCGATGGCCTCACCCGCGACGCCGCAATTGACCCTCCGTGCCGTCCTGCTGGCCGTCGTGCTGGCGGTCGTTCTCTCCGCCGCCAATGCCTACCTCGGCCTGTTCGCGGGCCTCACCATCGCCACCGCCATCCCGGCCGCCGTCGTTTCGATGGGCGTGCTGCGGCTGCTGGGCGGCGGCAGCATCCTGGAAAACAACATCGTCCAGACCGGCGCCTCGGCCGGGTCCTCGATCGCCGCGGGCGTGATCTTCACGATCCCCGCGCTGGTGATCATGGGCTACTGGCCGGACTTCAAGTACTGGTGGGTGCTGGGCATCGCCGGCCTGGGCGGCCTGCTGGGCGTGCTGTTCTCGGTGCCGCTGCGCCGCTCGATGATCGTCGAGGAGCCGCTGCCGTTCCCCGAGGGCAAGGCCGCAGCCGAAGTGCTCAAGGCCGGCGAGAACCCCGGCCCGGGCCTGAAGATCCTCGGCGTCGCCGCCTCGCTGGGCGCAGTGGTCAAGCTGGCGGCCGAAAGCGGCCTGCGCCTGATCCCGGACAATGCCGTCGCTTCCGGCTGGATCGGCAAGTATCTGGGCTACATGGGCACCAACCTGTCGCCGGCGCTGCTGGGCGTGGGCTACATCGTCGGCCTGAACATCGGCATCGTGGTGGTGTCCGGTTCGATCCTGTCGTGGCAGTTCGCGATTCCGATCTACCACGCGTTCTTCCTCGACTCCGACCCGGTGCTGGCCGCGCAGATCGCCGGCGCCTCGGCCGCCGACGTGGGTGGTGCGATCTGGTCGGCGAAGATCCGCTACCTCGGCGTGGGCGCGATGCTGATCGGCGGCGTCTGGACGCTGTTCTCGCTGCGCAATTCGCTGGCCTCGGGCATCAAGAGCGGCCTGGCCGCGGCGCGCAAGGGCGGCGGACTGGCCGTCGCCGAAACCGAACGCGACCTGCCGATGAAGTGGATGCTGATCGCGCTGATCGCCTTCGTCATCCCGCTGTGGATGCTGTACCACGCCATCGTCGGCACCTGGGGCATCAGCCTGACGATGACGATCCTGATGATCGTCGCCGGGTTCCTGTTCGTGTCGGTGTCGGCCTACCTCGCCGGCCTGGTGGGTTCGTCCAACAATCCGGTCTCGGGCATCACCATCGCCACGATCCTGTTCGCCTCGCTGGTGCTGATGCTGCTGATGGGCGCGAACGGACTCACTCCGGTGGGCGCCGGCGGCGCGCCGCTGGGCGCGGTCGCGGCGATCATGATCGGTGCGGTCGTGTGCTGCGCCGCGGCCGTCGGCGGCGACAACCTGCAGGACCTCAAGGCCGGCTACCTGGTCGGCGCCACGCCGTGGAAACAGCAGCTGATGCTCGGCATCGGCGCGTTCTCATGCGCGCTGATCATGGCTCCGGTGCTTAACCTGCTGGCGCAGGCATACGGCATCGGCGCACCGACCGCGGAGCATCCCAACTCGCTGGCCGCGCCGCAGGCCACGCTGATGGCGTCCGTCGCCAAGGGCCTGTTCGGCGGCAAGCTGCCGTGGGGCATGATCGGCATCGGCGCCGTCATCGGTGCGCTGACCATCGCGCTGGACGAGTGGCTGAAGTCGCGCAACGCGCACTTCCGCGTGCCGGTGCTGGCCGCGGCCATCGGCATCTACCTGCCGCTGGAACTGATGGTGCCGATCTTCCTGGGCGGCCTGCTGGCCTACATCGTGGAGCGTCGCCACGGCCTGCGCGTCGACAGCGACGAGGCCGAGCGCGATCGCGTCCACCGTCCGGGCACACTGTTCGCGGCGGGCCTGATCACCGGCGAGGCGCTCACCGGCATCCTCATCGCCATCCCCATCGTGGTGAGCGAGCGCGCCGACGTGCTGTCGCTGGGCGTGCATCTGGGTCCGTGGGTGGGCCTGGCGATCCTGGCCTTCGTCGGCTGGCTGCTGTACCGCACCAGCGTGCGTAACGGCGGCGCGGATGCCGCTGCGAAGTCCGGCGGTTGATGACCTCGCCGACGCCTGTCGTCATCCCCGCGAAAGCGGGGATCCAGCGACTTTCCCGGACAACGGACCAAGGCACTGGACTCCCGCGTTCGCGGGAATGACGTGACACCTTCCGCCATCGCGTTTCTTCTTCTGCAATCGAGAACTCCATGACGCCACGCCACGCCATCCTCCCGCTCGCGCTGATGCTCGCCTGCGGCTCGACTTCCGCCTTCGCCGCGCGCGGCTTCGACGTGCGCGACCTGGCCACGCTCGACCGCGTGTCCTCGCCGACGCTCTCGCCGGACGGCCGTCGCGTGGTGTTCGCCAAGCGCGTGGTGGATCTGGCCGCCAACAAGTCGGCCACCGGGTTGTGGATCGAGGACCTCATGGCACGCGACGCCGCACCGCCGGTGCGGCTGACGCCGGAAGGCTGGAACGTCAATTCGCCCAGCTTCTCGGCCGACGGCCGCAGCGTGTACTTCCTCAGTGCGAAGTCCGGCTCGATGCAGCTGTACTCCATCCCGGCCGCAGGCGGCACGCCGAAACAGCTGACGGCGTTTCCGGCCGACGTCGGCGGCTACAAGCTCTCGCCCGACGGCAAGCGCGTGGCGGTGAACCTGGAAGCCTTTGCCGAGTGCAAATCCGACCTGGCCTGCACGCAGAAGAAGCTGGACGAGCGTGGCAAGCAGAAGAACACCGGCGTGGTGTTCGACCGCATGTTCATCCGCCACTGGGATGCGTGGAACGATGGACGCCTGAACCGCCTGTTCGTGGCGACGCTGGGCGACAAGCCCGTGGCCACCGCGACGCTGGTCAGCGGCGACGTGCACGGCGACGTGCCCTCGCGTCCGTTCGGCGACAGCACCGAATACACCTGGGCGCCGGACGGCAAGTCGCTGGTCTTCAGCGCACGCATCGCCGACGCGAAGGAACCGACCTCGACCAATTTCGACCTGTACCAGGTCAACGCGGACGGCAGCGGTGCGGCGAAGAACCTCACCGCCGCCAACCCCGCCTGGGACACCGGCGCCACCTTCAGCGCCGACGGCAACACGCTGTATTACCGCGCGATGAAGCGTCCGGGCTTCGAGGCCGACCGCTTCGGCCTGGTGGCGATGGACGTGGCCAGCGGCAAGGTGCGCGAGATCGCGCCCAAGTGGGACCGCTCCGCCGACGGCATCACGCTGACGGGCGACGGCAAGACCATCTACACCACCGCGACCGACATGGGCGAGCACCCGCTGTTCGCCGTCGACATCGCCAGCGGCGAGGTGAAGAAGCTGGTGGGCGAGGGCAGCGTGTCCGCCATCGACCTGGCCGGCCCGACGCTCGCGCTGACCCGCAATACGCTCAAGACCGGCGACGTGCTCTACACCACCAGCGCCGACGCCAGCGCACCGCTGCGCGCGATCACGCCCAGCAGCAGCGAACGCCTGCCCGACGTCGCGTTCGGCGACTTCGAGCAGTTCGACTTCAAGGGCTGGAACGGCGACACCGTGCACGGCTACATCGTCAAGCCGTGGAACTACCAGGAAGGCAGGAAGTATCCGGTGGCGTTCCTGATCCACGGCGGCCCGCAGGGCAGCTTCGGCAACGGCTGGAGCTACCGCTGGAATCCGCAGACGTACGCGGGCCAGGGCTACGCGGTGGTGATGATCGATTTCCATGGTTCCACCGGTTACGGCCAGGCCTTCACCGACGCGATCAGCCAGCACTGGGGCGACCGCCCGCTGGAAGACCTGCAGAAGGGTTGGGCCGCCGCACAGAAGCAGTACGGCTTCCTCGACGGCGACAAGGCCTGCGCACTCGGCGCGAGCTACGGCGGCTTCATGGTCAACTGGATCGCCGGCAACTGGAACCAACCGTGGAAGTGCCTGGTGAACCACGACGGCGTGTTCGACCAGCGCATGATGGGTTTCGCCACCGAGGAACTGTGGTTCACCGAGTGGGAGCAGGGCGGCACGGTGATCGACAAGGCCGCCAACTACGAGAAGTTCAATCCGGTCAACCACGTCAAGAACTGGCGCGTGCCGATGCTGGTCGTGCACGGGCAGCAGGACTTCCGCATCCCGGTGGAGCAGGGCATCGCCGCGTTCACGGCGCTGCAGCGCCAGGGCATCCCCTCGCAGTTCCTGTACTTCCCCGACGAGAACCACTGGGTGCTCAAGCCGGCCAACAGCATCCAGTGGCACGACACCGTCAATGCCTGGCTGAAGCAGTACATCGGCCAGTAACCGCACCACGCACCCGCACTACGGAACCCGACGATGCCTGAAGCACCCGGTACCGCGCTGATCACCAACGACATCGTGGTGCTGGGGCTCATCGCCGCCACGCTGGGGGCCGTCTTCTGGACGTCCTCGCTGCAGGCCTTCCGCAAGTTCTACGCGGTCGTGCCGGCGCTGCTGCTGTGCTACCTGATCCCGGGGCTGTTCAACACCTTCGGGGTCATCGACGGCGAAAACAGCAAGCTCTACAACCCGGTCGCCAGCCGCGTGCTGCTGCCGGCCGCGCTGGTGCTGCTGACGCTGTCGATCGACCTGAAGGCCGTACTGCGCCTGGGACCGAAGCTGGTGGCGATGTACGCCACCGCCTCGATCAGCGTGGTGGTGGGCGGCATCCTCGCGTTCCTGCTGTTCCAGGCGGTGCATCCGGAAACCGTCGCCGGCGACACCTGGGCCGGCATGACCGCGCTGGCGGGCAGCTGGACCGGCGGCGGCGCCAACATGCTAGCGATGAAGGAGATCTTCCAGGTCGACGCGACGACGTTCGGCCAGTTCGCCGTGGTCGACGTGGGCGTGGGCTACGTGTGGATGGCGGTGCTGATCTTCCTGGCCGGACGCTCGGCCGCGATCGACGCCCGCAGCGGCGCCGACACGCGCGCCATCGACGAGCTCCAGGAACGCCTGGCGGCGTTCAAGGCGCAGCACAGCCGCGTGGCCAGCCTGACCGACCTGATGGTCATTATCGGCCTCGCGTTCGGCACGGTGGGGCTTGCGCATTTTCTCGCGGCGCCGTTGTCGGCGTGGTTCGGCGCCAACGTGAGCTGGGCGCGCACGGTGAGCCTGCACGAGCCGTTCGTGTGGGTGGTGCTGATTTCCACCTTCGTCGGCCTGGGGCTCAGCTTCACCCGCGCACGGACGCTGGAAGGTGCGGGCGCCTCGAACATCGGCACGCTGCTGCTGTACTTCCTGATCGCCAGCATCGGCATGCAGATGGACATCGTGGCGCTGTTCGACCGGCCCTGGCTGTACCTGCTGGGACTGGTGTGGCTGGCGATCCACATTCTGCTGCTGTGGATCGTCGGCCGATTGCTGAAGGTGCCGTTCTTCTATTTCGCCATAGGCTCGCAGAGCAACATCGGCGGCCCGGCTTCGGCCCCCGTGGTGGCTTCGGCCTTCCATCCCGCATTGGCGCCGGTGGGCGCGCTGCTGGGAACGCTGGGTTATGCGACAGGCACGGGTCTGGCGTATTTGCTGGGGTTGGTGTTGCGGTCGCTCGCCCAATGAACGTGAGGAGCCTCGAACCTGACGAGGATGCACTGTTCCCCGTAGAACCTGGACCGCCCATGTTCAGTTCGCTCGATCCGTACGACCTGATCGACGTGCTGAGGTTTTGGCGCTTCTACGTTCCGTTGGCCGTGTGTATCGCCTTGGCGCTGGGCGTGTATTACCTGGCGGGACAGACTCCGGACGCGGCAGCGATGGCGGTGTTCATCGGCCTTGCAGGGCTCGTATCGGGCGTGATCTGGCAGATTGGACACGCGAAGTCGCCGGAACCCTGAGGCATGGATTGCCGACAGTGATCGGCTGCCCGGTTGTTGCGGGTGCAACGAGTGCTTGCCACGTCTCGTGCTGTCATTCCCGCGAAGGCGGGAATCCATGTCTCCGGCGCGATTCACTTCTGAAAGCCGAGTAACTCTGAAACTTGGATCCCCGCCTTCGCGGGGATGACATCTCCGTGGAGTAACCAGCCGCAGCCGGTGTCCAACACGGCGCCGCTTCAAAACAGGAAAGGCGCCACGAGGGCGCCTCTCCGTCCACAGCTACCCGCCTGCGATCAACAGCAGCGGCTGCGCCCCTTCCCGTATCGCGCATCCATCCGCTCGCGGAAGAACTCGTCGCGGGTCATCGGTTCGCGGTCGGGATGGACGCGGCGCACGTGCGCCGCGTACACGTCGTAGTCGGGAATGCCGATGGCGAGGCGTGCGGTCTGGCAACTCGCACGCCACCAGCGTGCGAGCAGGTCCAGGGCCAGCCGGACGGCGTCAGCGGGCGACGGCATCGAGCGCGACATAGTCGGACTCCTTCGCAGTGGGCATGTTGGTGCGGCGCGCGGCCAGCGCGGCACGGATGCCGAAGAACACCGTCGCCAGCACCACCAGTACGAACAACGCGCACAGGCCGGCGTCGAGGTAGTTGTTGAACACCACGCGCGACATGTCGTCCATCGACTTCGCCGGTGCCAGTACCTCGCCACGCGCGGCGGCGTCGGCGAACTTGCGTGCGTTGGCGATGAAGCCGATCTTCGGGTCCGGATGGAACAGCTTCTGCCAGCCCGCGGTCAGCGTGCAGATCAGCAGCCACGCGGTCGGGATCAGCGGAATCCACAGGAACCTCTCGCGCTTCATCTTCACCATCACCACGCTGCAGAACACCAGCGCGATGCCGGCCAGCATCTGGTTGGCGATGCCGAACAGCGGCCACAGCGTGTTGATGCCGCCCAGCGGGTCGACCACGCCCTGATAGAGGAAGTAGCCCCACAGTGCGACCGCAATCGCCGTGCAGGCGACGTTGCCGACCCAGCTCTCGGTGTGCTTGAGCGGCTCGTACGCCAGACCCAGCAGTTCCTGGATCATGAAGCGCGCCACGCGCGTGCCGGCGTCGACCGTCGTCAGGATGAACAGCGCTTCGAACAGGATGGCGTAGTGGTACCAGAACGCCATCATGCCTTCGCCCGGGATCAGGCCGTGCAGGATCTGCGCCATGCCCACCGCGAGCGTCGGCGCGCCGCCGGTGCGCGAGAGGATCGTGCTTTCGCCGATTTCCTTCGCGGTGGCGGTCAGCACGTCAGGCGTGAGCACGAAGCCCCAGCTGGAGATGGCCGCCGCGGCGGACTCGGCGGTGGTGCCGATCAGCGCCGCCGGTGCGTTCATCGCGAAGTACACGCCCGGCTGCAGCACGCAGGCGGCGATCAGCGCCATGATCGCGACGAAGGCCTCCATCAGCATGCCGCCGTAGCCGACCATCGGCACGTCGCGCTCGTTGGAGATCATCTTCGGCGTGGTGCCCGAGCTGATCAGCGCATGGAAGCCGGACACGGCGCCGCAGGCGATGGTGATGAACAGGAACGGGAACAGCTTGCCGGAGAACACCGGGCCGGTGCCGTCGACGAACTTCGTCATCGCCGGCATCTGCAGGTCAGGCATCGCGAACACGATGGCGATGGCCAGGATCAGCACCGTGCCGATCTTCAGGAACGTCGACAGGTAGTCGCGCGGCGCGAGCAGGAACCACACCGGCAGCACCGACGCGACGAAGCCGTAAGCGATCATCAGCCAGGCCAGCGTGGTGCCTTCCAGGTGGAACACCGGGCCCCAGGTCGGATGCGCGGCGACCACGCCGCCGCCCCAGATGGCGAGCAGCAGCAGGACGAAGCCGATGATCGAGACCTCGAGGATGCGGCCCGGCCGGAAGTAGCGCAGGTACAGGCCCATCAGGATCGCGATCGGGATGGTCATCGCGACGGTGAAGGTGCCCCACGGGCTTTCCGCGAGCGCCTTCACCACCACCAGCGCAAGCACCGCCAGCAGGATCACCATGATCATCAGGATGCCGATCATCGAGATCACGCCCGCCGACGGGCCCATCTCGGCGCGGATCATCTCGCCCAGCGAGCGGCCGTCGCGACGCGTGGAGAAGAACAGCACCAACATGTCCTGCACCGCGCCGGCCAGGACCACGCCGAACAGGATCCACAGCGTGCCCGGCAGGTAACCCATCTGGGCCGCCAGCACGGGACCGACCAGCGGACCGGCGCCGGCGATCGCGGCGAAGTGGTGGCCGAACACGATGCTCTTGGCGGTCGGGACGTAGTCCAGCCCGTCGTTGCGTCGCCACGCGGGGGTCGCGCGGGTCGGATCGATCATCAACGCGTTCCTGGCGATGTACAGGCCATAGAAGCGATAGGCGATGGTGAACACGGACACGGCCGCCACCACCAGCCACATCGCGCTGATGGTTTCGCCGCGGTGCAGCGCGATCGTGCCGATGCAGAATGCGGCCAGTACCGCGAGCGCGGCCCAGCCAAGCCAGGAAAAGGATTTCATGACGCCCCTCCGAGTGGACTGCCGAAGGGTCGCGCCGGAGGTCCCCCGGGGTCAATGCGCGGTGCGCCATGGGGGCTGCGACTTTGGTCTAAGCCGGTGCGACGGCCGTCCCAACCGGCCGATCAGGTCAAGGAAACGGGCGTGAAGATCGCGTCACGCAGGCGCCGCGGCGCGGCACGTCATAGCCACTTCGACCGCTTCAGGAACACGTAGAGGATCGAGCAGGCCACCGCGGTGATCGAGATGACCGCGACGTAGCTGTAGCGGCCGGCGAGCTCGGGCATGTGTTCGAAGTTCATGCCGTACCAGCTGGCGATCAGCGTCGGTGCCGCCAGCAGTGCCGCCCAGCCAGCCAGGCGCTTGACCACTTCGCCCTGCTGGATGGTCACCAGCGACAGGTTCACGCTCATCGCCGCGGTGAGCATCTCGCGCAGCGTGTCGGTGCCTTCGTTGAGGCGCACGACGTGGTCGTGCACGTCGCGGAAGTACAGCTGCGTTTCCTCGTCGACCAGCGCGCTGCGCGAACGCGCCAGCTGGCCCAGGATGTCCTGCAGCGGCGCCACCGCCATGCGCAGCCGCGTCAGTTCACGCTTGAGGTCGTACAGCTGCTTCACCGTTTCCTTGCGGAACTCCTCGGCGAAGATGTCCTGCTCCAGTTCGTTGAGGTCCTGGTTGAACTCCTGCAGGATCGGCGCGAAGTTGTCGACGATCAGGTCCAGGACCATGTACAGCGCCGCACCTGGGCCGTGCGCCATGTCTTCCGGCTCGCGCTCCAGCCGCGCGCGTGCGGGTGCGTAGCTGGTGGAGGCGCCGTGGCGCACCGTCACCAGATAGCGCGGACCGACGAAGATGTGCGTTTCGCCGAAGCGGATGTGGCTGTCCACGCTCTGCGCGGTGTGCACCACGATGAACATGGAATTGCCGTAGCTCTCCAGCTTGGGACGCTGGTGCGCGTTACGCGCGTCCTCGATCGCCAGGTCATGCAGCGAGAACTCTTCCTGCAGCTTGTCGAGGATGGCAGGTTCGGGCTCGTACAGTCCCACCCAGACGAAGCTGCCGTCGTCGACCGCAAGCACGTCGCTGATCTCGTCGAGGCTGACGTCGCGGCGCTGGCCATCGCGCGTGTACACCACGCAGTTGACGACGCACTGGGGCAGGCTGGGATCCTTCATGGCGCGCATCGTGACGCGCGTGCCGTGAGCGGGCAAGCATGAGTGCGCTTTGCCCGCAGTCGTCGCGTGGTCCGGAGGCCGTTACCTGGGGCGCCCTCGCCAAGCCGCCCACAGGCCCAGGTGGATCGGCAGCAGCAGTCCGATCCAGTGCGCATTGCGCTGCGGATTGACCGGCAGCCAATGGACGAACAGCGCCAGTACCGCGGCCGCGGTGACGACGCTCAGCGTGATGCGGAACACGCGACCCGCGTCCCGGCCGCGCAGGATGCGCCACCCGCCGGGCAGCAGGACCCAGCACAGCGGGCTGAGCAGCAGCAGGTTCGCGTTGGCCCAGCCGTAGCGGTGCCCGGTGCCGAACCACAGGAACAGCATCAGCGCACCGAGAACGCCCGCGAGCGTCCAGAACGCCATCGCCAGCGGTGCAAGCACGCGCGGATGGCGCCGGCCCGCCCAGGCGGCCGCAAGGCCGATCGCCACGCCGGCCAGCGTCCACACCCACCAGCGCACCGGCGCTTCCTGCGGCTCCGGCGCCAGACGATGTGGCAGCAGTTGCTGCTCTTCGCGCACCAGCGGCCGGCCTTCGGTGTTGGTCGCCTCGCGCAGCGCCGCAGCCAGGCGCATGGGCACGTAGGACTCGCCCCACACCGGCAGCGGCCGGTCGGAGGCGGGACCCAGGCCCAGGTCGAAGCCCAGCCACATCCACCATGCCGGGGATGCCAGCCTGACCGCTTCGCTGCGCGCGGTGCTGCCGTGCGAGCGGCCTTCGATCTGGCGGCGCAGGCCGCCATCGAGCGCCCTGTCCAGCGCGTCGCGCACACGCGTGGAGCAGTTGTCGTCGAAATACTGGTAGCCGTAGAACGCGTTTTCCGGCCTGGCGTTCTCCGCCAGCGCATCGGCCAACCCGCGCGCCTGCGCGTCGGTGAGGTCCAGCCACTGCACGCTCACGCCGCGGCCTTCAGCGCGGTACACCGACAGGTCCTGCTCGAAGGGCAGGGCGGCCAGGCGATAGCGCATCTCGCCGGCGATGAAGCGCGATACGAAGTCGGGCTCGGTCGGGTCGAAGAAGCCGAAGTTGTACGAGATGGCCTCGCCGGTGTCGGGCTCGACCACCACGATGGCGTTGTGGCCGAAGCGCTCCCAGAAGATCTCGCCGGGCTGCATCGTCACCACGCCGATGCGTGGCGTGGCGGCGAAGACGGGCAGGGCGAGCAAGGCCAGCAGCAAGGCAAGCAGGCAGCGCACGATGGTGCGCGAATGCCACGCCGACGCGCCGGACGCCCTGTTCCCCATGTGTCGTCCCCGTTGTTGGCTGCCGTCGCGCGACGCAGCCACGCCCGCCTCAGGCGTCACCCAGCACCCCGACGTGGAAGGCATGCACGCGGCGCGCATCCGCACCGGATACCCGGAACACGAATCGGCCCAGGGTGAGCTCTTCGCCCGCTTCCGGCAGATGGCCGATGGCCGCGGTTACCAGGCCGCCGATGGTGTCGTATTCGTCGTCGTCGAAATCGGCGCCGAATCGTTCGTTGAAATCGTGGATCGGCGTGAGCGCATCCACCACGAACTGTCCGTCGGCCTGCGCCGCGATCAGCGCGGTCGGATCTTCGGCTTCGTCGTGCTCGTCGTCGATCTCGCCGACGATCTGCTCCAGCACGTCCTCGATGGTGACCAGGCCGGCGACGCCGCCGTGCTCATCGATGACGATGGCCATGTGGTTGCGCGACTGGCGGAACTCGCGCAGCAGGACGTTCAGGCGCTTGGATTCGGGAATCAGCACCGCCGGGCGCAGCAGCTCGTGGATGCTGGCCGGGCCGTTGTCGGCGACCACGCCGCGCAGCAGGTCCTTCGCCAGCAGGATGCCGAGCACCTCGTCCTTGTGTTCGCCGTGCACCGGGAAGCGCGAGTGGCCGGACTCGACCACCTGGCGCATCAGGTCCAGGAACTTGGCCTCCGCGGGCAGCGAGACCATCTGCGAGCGCGGGATCATCACGTCGCCCACGGTCAGGTCGGAGACCGCGATGGCGCCTTCCATCATGCGCAGCGTATCGGCGGCGATCAGGCCGTCGGCCTGCGCGTCGCGCAGCAGCTCGACCAGATCCTCGCGGGTGGAAGGTTCGCCGGAGAGTGCGGAACTGATGCGTTCCAGCCAGGAGCGTGGCTTCTCGGAATGGCGCCGGTCATTACCGCGCTTTTCCTGGAGCTCGGCAGAATGGAAGCTACTACTGTCGTCCTCGGACATTGCGTTCTGGAAGGCGCCCCGGGGGGATGGGAGCGTCGGCCAAGTCTAGCGCGGATGCCCGGAGGATGCCCGATGGGCGCTCTGACGGGGCCGGTTCAGTCGCGGTAGGGGTCTTCGATGCCCAGCGAGGCGAGGATCTCGCGCTCCAGCTGCTCCATGCAGACCGCCTCGGTCTCATCCTCGTGGTCCCAGCCCAGCAGATGAAGCACTCCGTGCACCGTCAGGTGCGCGTAGTGCGCTGCGAGCGGCTTCTTCTGCTCCTTGGCTTCGCGCGCCACCACGGGCGCGCAGATCACCAGGTCGCCGAGCAGCGGCATCTTCACGCCCTTGGGCAGTCCGTCCGGGAGCTCGGCCGGAAAGCTGAGGACGTTGGTGGCGTAATCCTTGCCCCGGTAGTGATGGTTCAGTGCGCGGCCTTCCTTCGTTCCGACCACGCGGATCGCCAGGTCGGCTTCGCGGATGCGGCCTTCGAGCGCGGCGGCGACCCATTTGCGGAAGCTCACCGCGGAGGGAATCCCGGTGCGCGGAACGGCGTAGTTGATGGCGACGTCGAGTCGGACGGGGCCGCGGGTCATGGAATCGTCGCTCGTGGTCGGCGGAAGGAGGCGCAGCGATCAGGCGGACGGGCCGGTGGCCGCGTCCTGCGCATCGCGCGCATCGTAGGCGTTGACGATGCGTGCCACCAGCGGATGGCGCACCACGTCGCGCGATTCGAAGAAGGTGAAGCTGATGCCGTTGACGTTGCGCAGTACTTCCAGCGCGTCCTTGAGGCCCGACTTCTGGTGGCGCGGCAGATCGATCTGGGTCATGTCGCCCGTCACCACGGCCGTGCTGCCATAGCCGATGCGGGTCAGGAACATCTTCATCTGCTCGATCGTGGTGTTCTGCGCCTCGTCGAGGATGACAAACGCATCGTTAAGCGTGCGTCCGCGCATGTATGCGAGCGGCGCGATCTCGATGACGTTCTTCTCCAGCAGCTTGACCACCTTCTCCACGCCCAGCATTTCATACAGCGCGTCGTACAGCGGGCGCAGGTAAGGGTCGACCTTCTGGGTGAGGTCGCCGGGCAGGAAGCCCAGCTTCTCGCCGGCTTCCACCGCGGGGCGCACTAGCACCAGTCGCTGCACGCGTGCCTCGTTCAATGCCTCGACCGCGCTGGCGACGGCCAGGAACGTCTTGCCGGTGCCCGCCGGGCCGATGCCGAAGTTGATGTCGTGCGTGGCGATCGCATGCAGGTACTTCGCCTGGTTCGCGCCGCGTCCGCGGACGGTGCCGCGCTTGACGCGGATGTGGACTTCCTGCGGCTCGACGTCGTCGTTGGCGACGTTGTCGGCATCGATCTCGGTCAGGCGCAGGTGGATGGCCGGCTCGGTCAGCGTTTCCTCGGCGGCATCGCGCCAGAGGTCGCGCAGCAGTTTCTCGGCCTTCCCGACCGCGACCTGCGGCCCGACGATGCGGAAGATGTTGCCGCGGTTGGCGATCTCCACGCCCAGGCGCAGTTCGATCATTCGCAGATGGCCGTCGAACGGGCCGTTGAGGTTGGCCAGGCGCTCGGTTTCGGCCGGCTCCAGGACGAATTCGGACGTGGTTCGGGACATCGGCGGGAACGGGATTCCGTGGCGGCGGATCGCCGCTCGTGGTGTCGGGGGAGCGGACAGCTTGCGCCTGCCCACGCTGTTTCGCAAAGCCAACGCTAGCGCCGCGGTGTGTAGAGCGCGCGAACCAGCAGCCATCCGCCGAGCAGCAGCAGCGCGATCGAGCCGCCCAGCCACAGTTGCATCACCACGTCGGCATCTGCCTGTGCGTCGCGCGCATGGCGCATCCACCAGCGCACCAGGCCCAGTGCGCCCAGGCCTAGAAACCAGAGTCCGAGTGCACTGCGCTGAAGCAGGGTGGCGGGACCTTGGGCCATGCGTGCTCCGGCTGCGCGAGTGGGCGCTCAACGATAAGGCACCCGCATGAAGCTCGGCGTCCCGGCTTCCAAGGCGCGAAAGCCGCCGTTCGTCGGATCGGAGTTGATCATTAATTAAATGATGAATTAAATATGCGGCATGCCTGCTCCGAAGCCCTCCAGATCCACCCGATCTGCCTCTGCCCCGAGCCGCCAGCGTTTGCCTGGCCGTCCGGGTGCAGATGGCCCGGACCTGCGCGAACGCCTGCTCGACGCCGCGATCGCCTGTTTCGTCCGGCAAGGCATCGCTGCGACCCCGCTGCGCGCCATTGCCACGGAGGCCGGCGTCACGCCTGCGCTGCTGCACTACTACTTCGGCGACAAGGCGCAGCTGCAGGAAGCGGTGATATCCGAGCGCGTGCTGCCGGCTTTCGCCCAGCTACGTGAGCCCTTGCTGCGCAGCGGCGACGACGTGTGCGAACTGGTCGCCGGCTTCGTGCAGGGCATCGGCGCGCTGGTCGCGGCCCATCCGTGGCTGCCGCCGCTGTGGGTGCGCGAGGTGCTGTGCGAGGGCGGCGCCTTGCGAGAGGTACTGTTCGAAAGGATCGGTCCACAACTGCCGCAGATGATGACGGCGCGCTTCGCGCAGGCGCAGGCCCGCGGGCAACTCAACGAGGATCTGGATCCGCGCCTGCTGATGGTCTCGCTGGTCGGACTGACGCTGTTCCCGGCCGCCGGTGCGCCGATCTGGCGCCGCCTGCTGCAGGCGGAGGATCTGGATTTCGACGCGCTGCGCCGTCACACGCTGGCGCTGCTGGATCGCGGCCTGGGCATGGGTTGAGCCATGAAGAAGAACGACACGCTGCATCGATTCCTGACACTGGCGGCGATTGCCGCGCTGTTCGCTCTGGCGGGTTGCCGTCGCGACGAAGCGCAGGCGCTGGGCACGCTGGAATGGGACCGCATCTCGCTGCCGGCACCGGCGGCGGAAAAGATCGTCCGCATCGATGTGCGCGAGGGCGAGCGCGTGACGGCGGGCACGCGACTCGTGCAACTCGAACTCACCCGCACGCAGTCGCAGCTGGCGGCACTGCAGGCGCAGGCGCAACAGGCCGGCGAAGCGCTGGCGGAGCTGGAGGCGGGACCACGCGCCGAGCAGATAGCGCAGGCCCGCGCGAACCTGGCCGCCGTCCAGGCAGAAGCACGCGATGCGCGTGCGTATTACCAGCGCCTGCAGCCGCTAGGTCGACAGCAGCTGGTTGCCGCCTCGGACGTGGACCGTGCGCGGGCGGCGGCAGGTAATGCGGAGGGGCAGGTGCGCGCGGCGCAGGCGGCGCTGCTCGAACTCGAGCGCGGCACGCGCGTCGAACAGGTTGCGCAGGGACGTGCAGCCGCGGCGGCCGCGCAGGCGCAGGCCGCGTCGCAGGCAGTCACGCTGGAAAAACTGGACGTCGTGGCGCCGCGCGCAGGCGTGGTCGACAGTCTGCCGTACCGGCTTGGCGACCAGGCGCCCGTCGGCGCGCCGCTGGCGGTGCTGCTGGTTGGCGATGCGCCCCATGCGCGCATCTACGTACCCGAGCCGATCCGCGCGAACGTGCGCGTCGGCCAGACGGCGCGCATCTTCGTCAGCGGTCGCGACGACCCGTTGCCAGGGCGCGTGCGGATGATCCGCAACGAACCCAGCTTCACCCCGTACTACGCACTCATCGGCGAGGACGCCGCGCGGTTGAGCTATCTGGCCGAGGTGACTCTGACGGGCCGCGACGCCGCGCAGCTGCCGGCCGGGCTTCCGGTGCGGGTGGAATTCGATGCGGTGGAGCGCTGAGCGCATGGCAGGCGAGGGCGACAGCAGCCTGGCGATCCGCGCACGCGGACTGACCAAGCGCTTCGGTCCGCTGGTGGCGGTGGATCACGTCGACCTGAGCGTCCCGTCCGCGCACGTGTACGGCTTCCTGGGGCCCAACGGCTCGGGCAAGACCACCACCATCCGCATGCTGTGCGGCCTGCTCACGCCAACAGAGGGCGATGTCGAGGTGCTCGGCCTGCGCATCCCCGAACAGGCGGAGGAACTGCGCCGCCGCATCGGCTACATGACGCAGAAGTTCTCGTTGTTCGAGGACCTCACCGTGCGCGAGAACCTGGAGTTCCTCGCGTCGGTGCAGGACATTCCGCGCGCGCAGGCGGCGCGTCGCATCGACCAGTTGGTCGAGCAGTACCACTTCGCCGATCGCCAGAAGCAGCTGGCCGGCACGATGAGCGGCGGCCAAAAGCAGCGCCTGGCGTTGGCTGGCGCGGTGATCCACGAGCCGGAGCTGCTGTTCCTCGACGAGCCCACCAGCGCGGTGGATCCCGAATCGCGGCGCGATTTCTGGGAAAAGCTCTTTGATCTGGCGGACGGCGGCACGACGCTGCTGGTGTCCACGCACTACATGGACGAGGCCGAGCGTTGCCATCGCATCGCCATCCTCGATCGCGGCGCACTGGTGGCCGACGGCACGCCGGCCGAACTGACGAGCGCGCTGCAGGGGCGCACCGTCGAAGTGATGGCCACGCAGCCACGCCGCGCGCAGCAGGTGCTGGTGGGCGTGCCCGGCGTGCTGAGCGTTGCGCAGATTGGCAACACGCTGCGCGTGCTCAACGAGCGTGATGGCGATGCCGCGGAACACCTGCGCAAGGCGCTGGCCGATGCCGGGCTGCAGGCGGAGGTAACCGCCACCCATCCCAACCTGGAGGACGTGTTCGTCTCCTCTACCCGGGGGCGTGCAGAGGCGGCACCGGAGCGTGCCGCATGAACCTGCGGCGACTGCTCGCGATCGTGCAGAAGGAACTGCGGCAGATGCGCCGCGACCGCATCACGCTGGCGATGATCGTGGGCATCCCGGTGATGCAGCTGGTGCTGTTCGGCTATGCGATCAACCTCAACCTGCGCGGGCTGTCCACGGGCATCGCCGACCAGGCCAACACTGCGGCTTCGCGCGCGCTGGTGATGGACATGGTGGCGACCGGCGTGATCGAGCCGACCGTGAGCGCGACGACACCGCAGGAGCTCATGCAGCGCCTGCGGCGTGGCGAGATCAGCGTGGGTGTGGTGATCCCGCACGATTTCGAGCGCAGGCGTTTCGAAGGCCGCGAAGCGGCGCAGGTGCTGGTGGACGGCAGCGACACCGTGGTGCAGAGCGCCGCGATCCAGCTGGCGCAACTTCCGCTCGACACCACGCCCGTGGACAACCTGCGGCCGGTGCGCGAGGGCACCGGACAGGTGGGGCGCGGCCAGATCAGCGTGGTCAGCTTCTACAACCCCGAGCGACGCTCGGCCGTGAACATCGTGCCCGGGTTGATCGGCGTGATCCTCACCATGACGATGGTGCTGTTCACCGGCGTGGCCATCGTGCGCGAGCGCGAGCGCGGCAACATGGAACTGCTGATCGCCACGCCGCTGTCGAGTTCGGAGCTGATGATCGGCAAGGTGCTGCCATATGCCGCTATTGGGCTGGTGCAGACCACCGTGATCCTGGTGCTGGGCGTGTGGCTGTTCGACGTGCCGGTCCGCGGCAGCCTGCTGGACGTCTATCTGGCCGCGGTACTGCTGATCTTCGCCAACCTCACGCTGGGGTTGCTGATCTCCACCAAGGCACAGTCGCAGTTCCAGGCCATGCAGATGACGTTCTTCGTGTTCCTGCCGTCGATCCTGCTGTCAGGCTTCATGTTCCCGTTCGCGGGCATGCCGCGGGTGGTGCAGTGGCTGGCCGAGGTGATGCCGCTGACGCATTTCCTGCGCCTGATCCGCGGCATCGTGCTGCGCGGCGCGGGACTGTTCGAGCTGTGGCCCGACGTACTGGCACTGCTGGCGTTCACCGTGGTGATGATGGCGCTGGCCATTTCGCGCTTCCGCAAGCGCCTGGATTGATCCGGGCACCGAACACTTGCCACGGTCCGCGCGATTGCGCACAGTCCGGACACTTTCGGACATGCGGGGATGGGGAATGCGCAAGCTCGTCTTGGCCGTTTCGACGGCGCTGATGGCGATGTCGGGGCCGGCACTGGCGGCGAAGGTCACGCTGCTCACGGCCGCGAAGATCCACACGATGGACACCGCGCAACCTGCTGCGCAGGCGATGGCCTTCGACGAGGACGGCCGCATTCTCGCGCTGGGCGACGCCGCGACGCTGCGCAAGCGCTACCCGCAGGCACAGCGACTTGATGCCGGCAACGCCACCATCATCCCCGGCCTCATCGACGCGCATGCGCATGTCGCAGGGCTGGGCATGACCATGCTGAGCGCGGACCTGGTTGGTGCGCAGAGCAAGGACGAGGTGGTCCGGCGCCTGCAGGAATTCGCCAAACAGCTGCCGGCCGGCGCGTGGCTGATCGGGCGCGGCTGGGACCAGAACGACTGGCCGGAGAAGGTGTTCCCGAGTGCGGCCGATCTGGACGCGGCTTTCCCGGATCGCCCGGTCTGGCTGGAGCGCATCGATGGCCACGCCGGCTGGGCGAACACGGCGGCGCTACGCGCGGTGAAGCGCGATCTGTCCGGCGACTGGCAACCCGATGGCGGCCGCATCGAACGCGACGCGCGCAGGCAGCCCACCGGCATCTTTGTCGACGCCGCAATGGGGCTGGTCGACGAGTCGCGTCCGTCGCTCGACGAAGCGACGGCCGAGCGCGCGCTCGTCCTAGGCATGCAGTCGGCGGTGGAGCACGGGCTCACCGGTGTGCACGACGCGGGCGTGAGCCTTGCCGAACTCAAGCGCTACCAGCGCCTGGCCGATCGCGGCCAGATGCCGCTGCGCATCACCGCCATGGCCGACGGCAACAGCGACGCACTCGAATCGCTCTGCCGCAACGGCCTGTACCGTCACGCCTCGGGCCGCCTGCAGATGCGGACCGTGAAGCTGTACGCCGACGGTGCGCTGGGCAGTCGCGGCGCGGCGATGCTGAAGGACTACAGCGACGACCACGGCAACCTCGGCCTGATGGTGATGTCGCCGGAGCAGATCGCCACCGCCGTCGCCAAGGCAACGGGCTGCAACGTACAGGTCGCCACGCATGCCATCGGCGACCGCGGCAACCACGAAGTGCTCGAGGCCTATGCGAAGGCGCTGGGCGGCGATGCCACCGCCAAGGATCATCGTTGGCGCATCGAGCATGCCCAGGTGCTCGCGCCGAAGGATCTGCCGCGCCTGGCGCAGATGCACGTCATCGCCTCGATGCAGCCCACGCACGCCACCAGCGACATGCCATGGGCGGAGGACCGCGTCGGCCCGCAGCGCATCGTCGGTGCCTACGCGTGGCGCCAGTTGCGCGACAGCGGCGCGCGTCTCGCGTTGGGTTCGGACTTTCCTGTCGAATCGGTCGATCCGCGCTTCGGCCTGTACGCCGCGGTGACGCGCACGGACGCGCAGGGCCTGCCGGCGGGCGGATGGTTCCCGCAGGAGAAGCTCACCTCGTTCGAGGCGCTGCGCGGCTTCACGCTCGACGCGGCCTATGCCGGTTTCGCAGAAGCCGAGGTGGGCAGCCTGGAGGTCGGCAAGCGTGCGGACTTCGTCGTGCTGACCGAAGACCCGCTGGCCGTCGATCCGGCCAGGTTGCGCAACCTCACGGTGCAAGCGACGTTCGTGGACGGCGAGGCGGTCTACCAGTCAAAGACACGCTGACTGCCGTAGCAGGCCTCTCGACCTGAAGCAGGTCGAGCCGAATCACCGATTGGCTTCCAGGTATGTCCCGAATGGCGGAACCCGCGCCTGTCGTTGTTTTTGACTTCGATCTCACGTTGACGCGTTGGGATACGGCTGATCGCTTTTTCAGGTGGATGCTCAAACGCGATCCGTGGCGCTGCGGACTGGTGGTAGCCGCGCTGCCAGCCGTCGCTCCGCTCCTGCTGGCCAGACGTACGCGCAAGTGGCCGATTCGCTTCGCGGTATGGGTGGCCACGTTGGGGCGCGGCGTCGAATCTTTGCCTGCGCTCGTCGAGGAGCACATCCAGTCGCTTTCGCCAGGACACGAACCGGTATTCCTGCCGGCCGCGCTGGACCAGGTCAGGAGCCACCTCGCTCAAGGGCACCGGGTCGTCATCGCAACCGGCTCACTGGAGCCCCTAGCGCAAGCGTTCCTCGATCGCGCGGGCCTGGGCGATATTCCACTGGTCGCATCGACGCTGCGCCCGTTCCTTGGTGGCCTGGTGCGAGACCAGCATTGTTTCGGGGCCGGCAAGGTTCCGATGCTTGCCGCTCGCGGCTTCGCACCACCTTGGGCTGTCGTCTACACGGACCACCATGCGGACTTGCCGGTCCTCCAGCTGGGCCACCAGTGTTACCTGATCAACCCGACACCCCGGTGTCTGGCCCGCATCAAGCAGGCGCTGCCTCTTGTCCCCACGGTTCTTGCGTGGCGGTAGCCTCGGCGAAAAGCCGAGGCGTGTTGTAACTGACTGCAAGCGTGAAGCTCACGCCGCGCTGTGTTCGTCTTCCATCGCCACCCGCCCGCGCAGCGAATTGCTCATCGCCTCGGTGATCACGACATCAACGAACTGGCCGATCAGGCGCGGATGGCCGGGGAAGTTCACCGAGCGCATGTTCTCGGTCTTGCCGGTGAGTTCGTTCGGGTTCTTCTTCGACGGTCCTTCCACCAGCACGGTCTGCCGGCTTCCGACCATCGCGTCGGAGATAGAGCGCGCATGCGCGTTGATGTACGCCTGCAGGCGCGACAGGCGCGCGTGCTTCTCGTCGCTGGAGACGTTGTCCTCCAGGTCCGCGGCCGGCGTGCCGGGGCGGCGCGAGTAGATGAAGGAGAACGACTGGTCGAAGCCGACGTCCTCGATCAGCTTCATGGTCTTCTCGAAGTCCGCGTCGGTCTCGCCGGGGAAACCCACGATGAAGTCGGAGCTGACCGAAATGTCGGGACGCACGGCACGCAGCTTGCGGATCTTCTGCTTGAACTCGATGGCGGTGTAGCCGCGCTTCATCGCGCTCAGGATGCGGTCGCTGCCGGCCTGCACCGGAAGGTGCAGGTAGTTGGCGAGCTTGGGCACATCGCGGTAGGCCTCGATCAGCGAGTCGGAGAACTCCAGCGGATGCGAG
>NZ_DASRTS010000025.1:0-2783 GCF_035655815.1 Lysobacter sp. | reverse complement strand
CGACGCACGCCGCGTCTCGGTCACGATGCGCACCGCCTCGTCGTAGAGCGGGTCCGACTCGTCCCCGCCTCCGCCGCCGCTTTCCGGCAGACCGGTCGCGCCGACCACCGATCCGTCGGCAAGCGTCTGCACTTCGTCGAGCACGCCTTCGATGTAATCCGGCCCGCCGCCGATCTGCTTGAGGTGCTCGACCACGCGATGCACCTCCTCGTCGCTCACGAACGCGCCGTGCACGCGCTCGGGCATCGAGGTGCCCGGGGGCATGTGGAGCATGTCGCCGTGGCCGAGCAGCGTCTCGGCGCCGGACTGGTCGAGGATGGTGCGCGAGTCGATCTTGCTCGACACCTGGAACGCGATGCGCGTGGGGATGTTGGCCTTGATCAGGCCGGTGATGACGTCCACCGACGGGCGCTGCGTCGCCAGGATCAGGTGGATGCCGGCCGCACGCGCCTTCTGCGCCAAACGCGCGATGAGCTCTTCGACCTTCTTGCCGACGATCATCATCATGTCGGCGAATTCGTCGATGAAGATGACGATGAACGGCAGCGTCTCCAGCGGACGCGGCGCCTCGCCCAGTTCCGGGTTCGGCTTGAACAGCGGATCCATCATCGGCTGGCCGGCGTCGATGGCGTCCTTCACCTTCTTGTTGAAGCCGGCCAGGTTGCGCACGCCCACGGCCGACATCAGCTTGTAGCGGCGCTCCATCTCGGCCACGCACCAGCGCAGGCCGTTGGCGGCCTCCTTCATGTCGGTGACCACCGGCGCCAGCAGATGCGGGATGCCCTGGTAGACGCTGAGCTCCAGCATCTTCGGGTCGATCATCAGCATCCGCAGGTCCTTGGCGGAGGCCTTGTACAGCAGCGACAGCACCATCGCGTTGACCGCCACGGACTTGCCCGAGCCCGTGGTACCGGCGACCAGCAGGTGAGGCATGCGCGCCAGGTCGGCCACCGTCGGGCGGCCGGCGATGTCCTTGCCCAGCGCCAGCGTCAGCGGGCTGGCGGACTTGTCGTATTCCTTCGAGCGCAGCAGCTCGGACAGGAAGATCATCTCGCGCGAGGTGTTCGGGGTCTCCAGGCCAATCACCGACTTGCCCGGAATCACGTCCACCACGCGCACGGACTTCACCGACAGGCCGCGCGCGATGTCCTTGTCCAGCGAGGAGATCTGGCTGACCTTGATGCCGGGCGCGGGCTCCAGCTCGAAGCGCGTGATCACCGGGCCCGGGTAGGCTCCGACCACCTGCGCGTCGATGCGGAAGTCCTTGAGCTTGAACTCGATCTGGCGCGACAGCGTCTCCAGCGTCTCCTCGCTGTAGCCCTTGGGCTGCGGCTTGGGATCGTCGAGCAGCGCCAGGGGCGGAATGCCGGTGCCGTCGCCGGTGTGGAACAGCGGGATCTGCGTCTCTCGCTTGGCGCGCTCGCTCTTTTCCACCACGGCCGCAGCCGGCGGCGGCGGTTCGATCTTCACCGGCGCACGCTTGGCGCGCAGCTCGGTATCGACCTTGCGGGCTTCTTCGCGCTCCTCACGCAGCGCGCGGGTCTGCTGCCACTCGGTCGCCTGCTTTTCGCCCTTGCGGAACAGCGTGCTCAGGCTCGGACCCAGCGCCAGCACCCACTGCCCGATCCTGTCCATCACCGCGAACCACGACAGCCCCGTCGCCAGCGTCACCGACACCAGCAGCAGCGCCAGCAGGAACAGGTTGCCGCCGACCGGACCGAAGCCGTTGTAGAGCGACTTGCCCACCAGCCGGCCAAGGATGCCCCCTGCCCCCGCGGAGAAATCAGCCACCGCGCCCACGCGCAGGTACAGCAGTCCGGTGGCCGAGACGAGGAATCCGACGATGCCGACCAGGCGCAGGGCCGGACCGAGGTCGGCGTCGCCATCGCCGTCGCTGTCCATGCCGAACAGCGCGATCCAGGCGATCGCACCCAGCATCACCGGCAGGAGGAATGCCACGTAGCCGCACAGGTACAGCAGCACGTCCGCCGTCCACGCGCCGACGCGGCCGCCCACGTTATGCAGCGGCGCGGTCACGCTGCCCGAATGCGACCAGCCCGGATCCGACGGCGAGAAGGTCACCAAGCTCGCCAGCAGGTAAAGGAGCAGCGGCGCGATCAGGATCAGCGCGATGTCGCGCATCAGCCGCTGCCTGCGCGGTGACGGAGGCAGTTTCTCGGCCTTGAGTTTCTTGCGGCTTGCCGCGGACGCCTGCGCCACCGTGATGTTCTGCCTCAAATGGATTGCGTTAGTTATTGAATATACGCCAAAAACCCGGGAATCGGGATTGGGGAATCGAGAACGGCTGAAGCATCGGCCATTCGGCCCATCGCTCCCACCCGGCCTACGGTAGTCCGGGCTTCCATAGCCCAAACGATAGTAGCCCGGGGTGGCTGAGCCGCCCCGGGCTACCAGATTGTAGGTCCGCGGTGCATCGGTTCGCCGGGCGCTGCTCGACGATTCCCGATTCCCGACCTCCGGTTTCCTAGACCTTCATGTCCACCAGCGCCGGATGGACGATCTTGCCCGCCTCGACGTTGATGCCGCGGACCAGCGCCGGGTTCTGGCGCCAGCTGTCGCCCGAGGCCAGCTTGTTGACCCACGGCAGGATGGCGGCGCAGATCGCCTGCGAGCTGGTCTGCGGCACGGCGCCCGGCATGTTGGTCACGCAGAAGTGGGTCACGCCCTCCTCCACGTAGGTCGGCTCCTTCCAGGTGGTCGGACGCGATGTCTCGAAGCAGCCGCCCTGGTCGATCGAGATGTCGACCAGCACGCTGCCGTCC
>NZ_DASRTS010000024.1:0-5106 GCF_035655815.1 Lysobacter sp. | reverse complement strand
CGACTACCTGACGACCAACGGCATCGACGCGGCGCGTCTGACCGGTCCGAACGGCTACGGCGAGAGCCGTCCGCTGGAGGACATGGGCCAGGCGTTCCCGGGCTGCAAGAGCGAGAAGAACCGCCGCACCGAGCTGAACGTGCAGAACTGAGCACGAGCTCCGCGGTAGCAACACACGAAGCCCGGCTCCGGCCGGGCTTCGTCTTTGTGCGAAGGCGTGTGCTTTCACGGACGCGCACACGGCGCGGCGTAAACTGCGCGCGGCGGAAGGCGCCGGTACGACGGAGAGGAGAGCGGTCATGCGCGCACTGATCGGTTTGTCGATGTGCCTGCTTGCAGGCGTGGCGCAGGCGCAGACGGCGCAGTGCGGATCGTTGGTGGCGCCCAAGTCGTTGCCGATCCGTCCGACCGTGGTCGCGCCCATCGCACCGGAACTGGTCGCCCCGAGCCATCAGCTGGGCGCGCCGACGGGCGTGCTCTCGCAGGCGTTCGACGAAGCGCAGGCCGTTGACCAGGTGCTGTTCCGTCTGCGGCTGGAAGGTTGCCAGGTGGCAAAGGCGCTGCCGGCATCGCCGTCCGCGTTGCCGAGCGCGACCGACCCGGCCGCGTACAAGCCCAAGACCCAATACGACAACACCCCATGGCGCTTCGACATGAACCAGAACGGCAAGCGCATGACCGCCGAGGAGTTCGACGCGTGGATGAAGGCCAAGGGCGTGCGCGTGGTGAAGGCCAGGCCCGCCGTCGCAACACCGCCGCCGGCGCCCGCCGAGGCGCCAAAGCCGGAAACGCAGAAGAAGTGAAGCGCTTCCCCCGCGGGACACGCGCCGCGGGAGACGACACAAAACCACGCAGCCCAGGCGCGGCACCGCGTCACGGGCTTGCCCGCGTGCTGTCCAAACAGGGTGTGTGTTCGCGCACCGAGGCCGCGCGCTGGATCCAGGCGGGACGGGTGCGGGTCGATGGACGCATCGTGCGCGATCCCGAGTTCGCGATCATCCCCGGCCGCCGCATCACCGTCGACGAGCAGGCGCTGGACGCCCCGCCGCGCATCTACGTGATGCTCAACAAGCCGCGCGGACTGGTCACCACCACGCGCGACGAGCGTGGACGCGACACGGTGTACCGCTGCTTCGACGGCAGCGAACTGCCGTGGCTGGCGCCGGTCGGTCGGCTCGACAAGGCAAGCGAAGGGTTGCTCCTGTTCACGAACGATCCCGCGTGGGCCGCAGGCATCACCGATCCGGACCGCGGTCCGGAAAAGACCTACCACGTGCAGATCGACACCGTGCCCGACGCGGCGTTGCTGCAATCGCTGGAGCAGGGCACGCTCGCCGATGGCGAGCACCTGCGTGCCAGCACCGCACGCCTGCTGCGCAGCGGCCAGCGCAATGCATGGCTGGAGATCGTGCTGGACGAAGGGCGCAACCGGCAGATCCGTCGTCTGCTGGTTGCGTTCGGCATCGACGTGCTGCGCCTGGTGCGGGTCGGCATCGGCCCGTTGCCACTGGGCGAGTTGCCGAAAGGCCAATGGCGGCTGCTCGAAGCGGACGAAGTGGAGGCACTCGCCCATTCAGGTGAGTTCGAGCGGTGAAAGTGCTTCCGTCCTCGCACAATGCAGGATTGTGGGGAATATCACTTTTTCACTTGCACGTAACCCCGATTTGAGGCCTACACTGCCGCGAACTTCGTCGTGGGGGAATGGAACATGTTCAAGATGTCGATGGGGCTGTCGCTGTTGCTGGTGTCGGCCGCTGCCGTGGCGCATACGGATTCGGGCCTGAAGGTCGAAGGCGTGAGCGCGGCCAGCCAGCAGCACTCGGTGGTGAACTTCGAAGCGGGCCAGATGGTCGCCTTTGCCGGCAAGAAGGCCGCGGCTCCGAAGGCCGAAGAGAAGAAGGCCGAGGAAAAGAAGGAAGAGTCGGCCAGCCTCAATCCGAACGAATACAAGCCGAAGACGCAGTACGACAACACGCCGTACCGCTTCAACATGCACCAGAACGGCAAGAAGATGACCGCCGAGGAGTTCGACGCCTGGATGAAGTCGCGCGGCATTCGCGTGGCGAAGGGCAAGGGCGCTCCGGCAGCCGGTGGTGCTGCTCCGGCCGGCACGCAGGTCGCGGCCGAGGCGAAGAGCAAGTAAGCCTTCGCGACATCGCGCAGAAAAAAGGCCGGTCATTGACCGGCCTTTTTCTTTTTCCCGTGATCGAGTGCGTGCGCCGCGTGCAGCGATCAGGCCTTCAACACGCCCAGCTCGCGACCGATGCGGATGAAGGCATCGATGGCGCGGTCGAGGTGTTCGCGCGTGTGCGCCGCCGACATCTGCGTGCGGATGCGCGCCTGGCCTTGCGGCACGACCGGATAGAAGAAGCCGATGGCGTAGATGCCTTCCTCGAGCAGGCGCGCGGCAAACTTCTGTGCCAGCGGCGCGTCGTACAGCATCACCGGGCTGATCGGATGCACGCCCGGCTTGATGTCGAAACCGGCCTGCGTCATGCGCTCGCGGAAGTACGCTGTGTTGGCGGCCAGACGTTCGCGCAGTTCGCCGGCGCTGGACAGCATCTCGAATGCCTTGATGCCCGCGGCGACGACGTGCGGCGGCAGCGAGTTGGAGAACAGGTACGGGCGCGACCGCTGGCGCAGCATCTCGATCACTTCGCGCCTGGCCGTAGTGAACCCGCCGAGTGCGCCGCCCATCGCCTTGCCCAGCGTACCGGTGAAGATGTCGATCCTGTCCATCACACCCTTCACTTCCGCCGACCCGCGACCGTTCGCACCGAGGAAGCCCGTCGCGTGGCATTCATCAATATGCACCAGCGCGTTGTACTTGCGTGCCAGCGTGGTGATCTCGTCCAGCGGCGCGATGAAGCCGTCCATCGAAAACACGCCGTCGGTGGTGATCAGCTTGGTGCGCGCGCCGGCTGCGTCGGCGGCCTGCAGCTGCTTCTCCAGGTCGGCCATGTCGCAGTTGGCGTAGCGGAAGCGCTTGGCCTTGCACAGGCGCACGCCGTCGATGATCGAGGCATGGTTGAGCGCGTCGCTGATGATCGCGTCGTTCTCGTCCAGCAACGGCTCGAACAGGCCGCCGTTGGCGTCGAAGCACGCGGCATAGAGGATCGTGTCCTGCGTCCCGAAGAAGTCCGCGATGGTCTTCTCCAGCTGCTTGTGCAGGTCCTGCGTGCCGCAGATGAAGCGCACCGACGCCATGCCGAAGCCATGCGTGTCCAGCGCGTCCTTGGCCGCGGCGATGACGTCCGGATGGTCCGCCAGGCCCAGATAGTTGTTGGCGCAGAAGTTCAGCACGGTGCGTCCGTCGGCCAGCGTGATCTCGGCGGACTGCGGGCTGGTGATGATGCGCTCGGACTTGAACAGGCCCTGGGCGCGGATGTTTTCGAGCTCGTCCGCGTAACGGACGGTGAGCGGGGCGGTGGCGGTCGACATGCGGGTTTCCGGTGACTTCGGCAGACGCGCAGTTTAGTGGCTCCGTCGCGGTCGATGTGGGGCGGCGATGTGAAGGCGCAGCTACGGCAACGTACGGGCGCGATCCGCCTCGCGTGCGCGATGGCGCTAGCATCGCGCCCATGACCACGAGTTCGACCCACCACAGCATCCCGTTGTGGCCGCTGCCGTTCCTGGCGGCGTTGATGCCGTTCGTGGCCGGACACGTCGCCTGGTGGCTCTCGGTGAGCGACGGGCTGATCCCGCGCTGCAACCTGTATTGGGACGGCTGTGTCTCCATCAGTCGCGCTGCGCGGCACGGCCCGGGCAATCACCTGTTCCGCATGCTGATGTTGCCCTGCGCGGCACTGCAGGTGACGTGCTGGTGCGCTGCAGCGCTGTGGCTGCGGCGCGATACGGGCAGCGTCGTGCGCGTGCTTCCCTGGCTGGGATTGGTCGCGGGTGTGTTCCTGGCCCTGTACGCGACGTTCCTCGGCACCAGCGGGCCCACCTACGAGGCCATGCGCCGCTATGGCATCAACCTGTATTTCGGTTTCACCTATCTCGCATTGCTGGCGGTGCTGCGCACGCTGTCGCGGCACTCACCGCGCCACCGCGCGTACGTGCCGCTGCTGACGGTCGCGCTGGGTTTCATGGCATTGGGGCTGGCGACGCTGGTGCTGCGCTACACGGTGGCCGACGAACGCGTGCTCGACCGTTGGGAAAACGCGCTGGAGTGGCACCTGGGCCTGTGGCTCACCGCGATGTTCGCGGTCATGGCATGGCGCTGGTGGCGCGATGGTTTGCGCGCGTCGGTGGAGTAGGGCGCGAACGACTTCTCGTCCATTTTCGACGCGGAGGGACGCGGATTACGCAGAAGAACCGAAGACAAAACACACGTGTAAAGCCGTGCTCTTGTCCGCGTCATCTGCGTTCCTCAGTGTCAAAAACAGACGGGACGGCCTTTCGACCGTCCCGTTCCATTTCATTCAAGATCAATTTCAGCTCAGTTCCAGCTCAGCACGACCTTGCCGGCCTTGCCCGATTCCATCAGATCGAAGCCCTGCTGGAATTCGTCGATGGGCAACTGGTGGGTGAGCACCTTGCCGAGCGGGAAACCGCTCAGCACCAGCTGCGTCATCTTGTACCAGGTCTCGTACATCTTGCGGCCGTAGATGCCGTGGATGGTGAGGCCCTTGAAGATGATCTTGTCCCAGTCGGCGCCGGCGCCCTTGGGCATGATGCCGAGCATCGCGATCTTGCCGCCGTGGTACATGCAGTCGAGCATGTCGTTGAACGCGCGCGGGTTGCCGCTCATCTCCAGGCCCACGTCGAAGCCCTCCATGTGCAGGTCCTGCATGACGTCCTTGAGCGAGGTGTTCGCGACGTTGACCACGCGCGTGGCGCCCATATCGGCCGCGAGCTTGAGCCGGTAGTCGTTGACGTCAGTGACCACGACGTTGCGCGCGCCGATGTGCTTGCAGATGCCGGCGGCGATGATGCCGATCGGACCCGCGCCGGTGATCAGCACGTCCTCGCCGACCACGTCGAACTCGAGCGCGCAGTGCGCGGCGTTGCCGTAGGGGTCGAAGAACGCGGCCAGCTCGCTGGGGATCTGGTCGGGGATCGGCCACAGGTTGCTGGCCGGCATCACGATGTATTCGGCGA